>JAUVPA010000088.1 GCA_030598905.1 Acidimicrobiia bacterium | reverse complement strand
GCCGTTGCGGGTCTTCGGCGTCACCGAGGCTTCCCCCGACAGGGCGGCCCGAGCCGCCGCCTCGGCATCGATGGGATCCGACTTGCCCACCTTGCGGCGCTTTTGCCGGTTGGGTCGATCCACCTCCACCATCTCGACCTCGTGGTCGTGGAGGAACCGGGCCAACCCGACACCCCACGACCCGGTGCCCTCCACCCACACCAACGTCACCGCACCGAACCCGACCAGCCAACCCAGCAGTTCTTCGTAACCGGCAGCATCGGCGGGGAACGACTCGATCCCCCACATCGCACCGTTGCCCCGTAGACCCTGATGTCGAGTCTCCCTGTAATCCGCAAGGCGATGGGTCTAGGCTGTCCACTGGGAGTAGACGACAGAGGGAGGAGAACCATGCTGTCAGTCGCCGTGATATTCTTCACATTCGCCACGGGAGCGTTCGTGATCGGGGTCTACCTGCTCGGCATTGGCGCCGACGAACCCGAGGATGGGGGAAAAGGGCCTCTCTATACGATCGGCTGGATCGAGCTCGTCGTCGGGTTGTTCCTCGCTCTCCAGGTGCTCATCCTGGTGGAGGTCGCCGGCCTCCCGACCCTTGCCGGTGTCGTCGGGCTCTTTGCACTCTTCTTCATCTCATTCGGGATCGCGCTGATCAACGGATCGGACCTGCGACCCGTCGGTACGATCGCGTTCACCATCGGCCTCTTCGCCTGGCCGTTTGCCTTCTTCGACGTGTTCAACGACGTTTTTGTCTTCCAGTCGAACGCGATCCTGTGGAGCGTCGCGTTCTTCGGCATCGCCGCCTTCACCTACGGCAAGCTCAACGCGAAGATCCTGGGCGGGATCCTTCTGTTGGTCGCGATCTGGGGATGGGTCCCCGCGGTGTACCTGTCGGTGGACGCCATTATCCCTTAGCAGAGAGGACGACGCCGGCCGACCTGAGGCGCCGGTTCGAGACGCCGACCGCGGCGGGTGCTCGACGCCATGACGATTGCAGGTGCTTCGCGCGTGGTGCAGCGAGTCCCGCCAATACTGCTCGTTGCTGCCGGCGCCGCCTTGTGGGCGATGGTTCTCAGTGGATGGGGCTTTTCGTACTGGTTGGCGCCATCACGGCGTTAGGTCTTGCCAACCCCAACGAGAAGGACGCCAACGGGATCAAGCTGACCCGGGTGACGGGGTAGCGAACCGCCCGCTTCGCTCCCACAGATGCAAGGTCTCGGAGCACGGCTCCCCTCGACCATGAAACGGCCCACGAAGGCCGTCTGCGAGGCACTAAAAGCATCCCCGAGACGCCTCCACCTCGGGCGTGCCGCAGTCGCCCCAGTAGTTGAGCGCGAACTCGCTCGCCTCGGGAGCCAGGCGGTCAGTCGTTCAGGAGTGGCGCTCACTCGACCATGCGCTCAGACAGGGAATCATCGACCGCCCGGTCGCCGCAGAGGACCTGTTCGACCCGAGCACCATGGCCTGATCGGCTAGGGCGCCGACTCGGTGCCGGAGACCGAGGCCAGGAAGTCCAGTATCCGCGCCGACGTCGTCTGCTCTGTCTGCCAGGCGAATTCGGGCGCCATCTTGATGTGGGGATTCGTACCAAGATCGTCACGAGTCTCTCGTCCGTGTGGACACCAGCAGCTGTGGTGCCAGTCTTATAACATATACAAGACCAACTGGAGCCAATGAGACCGCCCGATTTCGAGTACGAGCTCGCCGAGGATGTGCAAGGAGCGGTCTCTGCGTTGGCACAGGGCGAATCCGTCATGGCCATTGCCGGCGGACAGAGCCTCATCCCACTGCTCCGACTGCGGATCGCTCGGCCGAGTCGAGTTGTCGACATCGGGCGGGTGCCAGGTCTCACCGGAATCAGCGTATCGGATGAGTCAACGGAGCTCGGTGCACTCGTGACCACGGCAGATGTCGCCGCCTCAGATGACATCAGTCGATCGAATCCCTTGTGGACCGAGGCTGCGCGTGTCATCGCCGATCCACTCGTCCGTAACCTGGGTACGGTCGGTGGCAACCTCGCCCACGCCGATCCACTGAATGACTTACCGGCTGCACTCGTCGCCTCCCGAGGCGAGGTCCTGGCAGAAGGCCCCAACGGTGTACGCACGATCGCATCTGACGACCTCTTCGTGTCCCCGTTCACGACCAGCCTGGAGCCCGGCGAGCTGATTACGCGATTGATCGTCCCCGGCTCACCGTCCGGCGCATACGAGAAGCTGAAGCGGGCAGCCGCAGATTACGGCGTCGTCGCCGTGGCGGTTCAGCTCGATATCGGCGATGGCGGCGACATCCGAAGCGCCGGGGTCTCGCTGTCCGGCACATCAGCGGTGGCGCCGCGTTCGAACCGCGCCGAGCAGACCCTCGTCGGCACAAACGGCGGCGATGACGTCATCGAGGGGGCGGCGCTGGCCGCAGCTGAGGACGCAGATCTCGCCGCCGACGAGCGGGGCTCGATTCGCTACAAACGTGCCGTGGTGGGTGCTCTCGCTGCCCGCGCCCTGCGGAGGGCCATCGCTCGAGGTAACGGATGACAGACATCACCGTCACGGTCAACGGCGTCAGCCGAGCGGTGTCGTGCAGCCCGTCGACCTTGCTCGTCCATCTGCTCCGCGAGGAACTGCAGCTGACCGGGACACACGTGGGCTGCGATACGTCTCACTGCGGCGCATGCACGGTGGTGATGGACGGCCGGGCGGTCAAGTCGTGCACGGTCCTTGCACCCCAAGCGCACGGGCGTAGCGTGACCACCGTCGAAGGGCTTGCCGAGGACGGCCGGCTCGACCCCCTCCAGGAAGCCTTCGCCGATCATTTCGCTTTGCAGTGCGGCTTCTGCACCTCGGGCTTCCTCATGGCGGCAAAAGCCTTCTTGGACACCAACCCTTCCCCGGACGAGGAACAGGTTCGCAAGGCCATCTCCGGCAACCTTTGTCGCTGCACCGGCTACCAGCACATCGTCGATGCGATGCTGGCAGTCGCAGAAGGAACAACCTGATGGGTGCGGTCGGCGAGCGGCTGCGCCGTAAGAACGACCCCAGGCTGCTCGTAGGGCATGGCCGGTATGTTGACGACATCACGGTTCCGCACGTCGTCCACGCTTCATTCGTGCGGAGTCCCCTGGCACATGCCGAGATCCTCGGCATCGATACCGAAGACGCACGCCGTGCTCGAGGCGTCGTCGCGGTCTTCGCCGGTGATGAGGTCGCAAACGCCATGCCACTGCTGCCAACGGCAGCGGCCGACGAGAGCCCACCGCGCCGCCCATTGACCGGTGACCGCGTGCGATATGTCGGTGAGGCGGTTGCAATGGTCCTTGCCGAGACCGCGGCTCAGGCGGAGCACGCCGCAGCATTGGTAGCCGTCGACTACGAACCCCTTCCCGTCGTGCTAGGCCCGTGGAAAGCGCTGGCGGGTGACGCACCGCTCGTGCATCCGGAGCGCGGCACCAACAAGATCGGCGAGATCCACAAGGTGATCGGTGACCCTGACGGAGCCTTTGCCGCGGCCGACCATGTCGTGAAGCGTCGTCATGCGGTCCAACGCATTTCCGCATCTCCGCTCGAACCGCGGGGAACCCTCGCCGTGCCGGAACCCGCGACCGGCGAGCTCACCGTGTGGATGGCGTGTCAGTCGCCTCACACGATCCGCACCTGGCTCTCAGACATCCTTTCGATCGATGAATCGAAGCTTCGCGTGATCGCACCGGATGTAGGTGGTGGCTTTGGCAGCAAGCTCAACCTCTATTCGGACGAGTTGGCGGTCATGTGGGGAGCACTACAGCTGGGTCGGCCCGTGAAGTGGACCGAGACGCGCACCGAGAACTTCACCGCAGCCGTCCACGCCCGTGACCAGATCCACCACGTGGAAATGGCCCTTCGGGCGGACGGGAAGATCCTCGGCTTGAGGAGCCATTTCGTCGGCGACCTCGGGGCATATTTTCACTTCTTCACGCCTGTCGTGCCCGACCTCACCATCGACACGCTCACGGGGAACTACGACATTCCCAGCGTCGACATCAAGCTCGAGAAGGTGTTCACCAACACCATGTCGATCGAAGCGTTGCGTGGGTCGGGACGCGCCGAGGCCACGTTCGTCCTCGAGCGGATGATCGAGGAGTCGGCTCGAGAGATCGGCATGGATCCGCTCGAGATGCGTCTCCTCAACCTGGTGAGCCCAGAGCAGTTGCCCTATGAAACACCATTCGAGCTCACGTACGACAGCGGTGACTACCCGGCGATGCTCAGTCGCGCTGCCGAGCTGATCGGGTACGAGGCCATCAAGGGGTCGCAGCGGAACCTCAGAGAAAAGGGCATCTATCGGGGCGTCGGCGTTGCCACGTACAACCTGTTGTGCGGGTTCTCACCGTCCGGCCACGATTGGAACCCCATGAAATTCTTTCCGGGTCATGAGACGGCGTTGATCCGTGTCGACCCCCACGGCAAGACCGTCGTGTACTCGGGTCTATCCCCCCATGGCCAAGGTTCCGACACGGTCGTGGCGCAGCTCGTGGCCGACGAGCTGCAGATCCCGTTCGACGACATCGCGGTCAAGCACGGTGACACCGAAACGATCCCCTACGGAGGAGGCACCCATGGCAGCAGAGGGGCGGTCGTCGGGGGCCATGCCGCTCTCATCGCCGCGCAGCGGGTCGTCGCCAAGGCCAAAGATGTCGCAGGCGCGATGCTCGAGGCTTCCTCTGAAGACGTCGTATACGAGGGAGGATCCTTCCGCGTGGCGGGAAGCCGGGAGCCTGCCCTCGCGTGGCAGGAGGTGGCTGAAGAAGCCCACTTCCTCAAGCACAGTGGGCCGATGTTCGAGCCGGGTCTCGAAGCAACGGCCTTCTATGACCCACCCTCCGTCAACTTCGCCTTTGGTGCCACTGCGGCGCACGTCGAAGTCGACGTCGAAACCGGCGTGGTCTCGATCATCGAGTTTGTCTCCGTAGACGATTGTGGCGTTGCGCTCAATCCCGGCATCGTCGACGGCCAGCTCCACGGAGGCATCGCACAGGGGGTTGGACAGGCACTCTACGAACAGGTCTCACACGATGAGGATGGCCAGGTGGTCTCGGCGAGCTTCGGCTCGTACCTGTTGCCGTCCGCAGTCGAGATGCCGAAGCTCACGATGGAGCGATTCGTCACACCATCGGCCACTCCACTCGGCGTCCGGGGTGTCGGCGAGTCTGGAACCCTGGCAACACCCGCCGCGATCGTGAATGCGGTGGTCGACGCACTCGAGCCCTTTGGCGTTCGTGTCGAGCAGACGCCGCTTAGACCAAACGTCCTGTGGGAACTCATTCATCCCGAGCCAACCGAGTAGCGAGCGAGCTCAGGCGAGCGTCGATCGCACGGCGGCAAGGACTCGCTCTATCGACGGGATGTACGCCTGTTCGAGTGGAGGGCTCAACGGCACCGGCGTATGCGGTGCGGTGACTCTCCGGATCGGGGCCTGCAACGCCCCGAAGGCCTCCTCGCCAACGATGGCGGCGATATCTGATGCGATGCTACACCGAGGAGGGCTCTCGTCCACGATGACCAACCGCCCCGTCTTCTCCACCGATCGCCTCAGCGTCTCGACATCGAGCGGCGACAGGGACCGAGGATCGATGACTTCGGACTCCACGCCATCAGCCGAAAGAAGTTCGGCAGCATCGATGGCCTTCACGGTCATCATCGAGATCGCAACGATGGTGACATCTGAGCCCTCTCGGAGAACCGACGCCTCGCCGATGGCAACCGTGTACGGCTCCTCCGGCACGTGCCCCTTTTGCCCGTACAGTCCCATGTGCTCGAAGAACAGCACCGGGTTGTCGTCTTCGATGGAGGACAGCAACAGGCCCTTTGCGTCGTATGGCGAGGATGGGACGACGACCTTCAGACCGGGAATGTGGGTGTACAGCGAATAGAGGGTGTCCGAGTGCTGCCCTGCCGCGCCGAGCCCGGCGCCCATCGCCATCCGATAGACCACAGGGACCGTGGCCTGGCCTCCGAACATATACCGCATTTTGGCTGCCTGGTTGAAGATCTGATCGAAGGCGAGAGGGGTGAAGGAGGACCACATCATGTCGGCCACCGGTCGAATGCCGGCTGCGGCGGCTCCCGTCGCGAGGCCTGCTACCGCGGCCTCTGAGATCGGTGTGTCTCGGACGCGTGTGGGCCCAAAGGCAGAGAACAACGATCGTGTGACACCGAACGATCCGCCCATCTCCCCCTCATGCGGTTCGCCCAGCCCGGCTCCCCCGGAGACGTCCTCTCCGAGGACGATCACGTTTGCATCCTGTTCCATCGCCTGGAACAGCGCCTCGCCGATGGCCTGGGCACCCGACAGCGTTCGATCGGTCATTGCACGGGTGCGTAGACGTGAGCCTCGACATCCGCTGCGTCGGGCATGGGACTTGTCTTGGCGTGCTCGACGCCAGCGTCGAGCACCACCTCGATTCCTGCAGCGATTGATGCGATCGAGGAGTCGCTGAGAACACCGTCGGCGAGCAGCCGTTGCTCGAAGGGAGGTATCGGATCACGACTCTGTTCCTCCAGCTTGGAGTCCTTGCTTCGGTAGCCCTCGGGATCTCCGAGATAGTGCCCCACCATCCTCCCGATCCTTGCCTCGATCAGCGTTGGGCCTTCGCCCGACCGAGCCCGATCGACTGCAGCGCCCGCAACGTCGTACACAGCGAGCACATCCGAAGCGTCGACCGAGACGCCCGGAATCCCGTAGCCGGCAGCTCGGTCTGAAATGTTCGCCACGCTGGTCGAGTACTCGACGGGGGTCGACTCGGCCCAGCCGTTGTTCTCACACACGAAGATCACAGGAAGCTGCCAGATCGAGCTCAGGTTCATGACCTCGTGGAGCACGCCCTGGTTGGATGCGCCGTCGCCGAAGAAGGTGACGGCGACTGCGTCCGATCCTCTCACCTGGGCGGCCAACGCGCCGCCGGCCGCAAGAGCGATACCCCCTCCGACAATGGCGTTGGCGCCGAGCATGCCGCGCTCGAAGTCGGCGATGTGCATCGAGCCGCCCCGGCCCTTGCACAGACCGGTTTCGCGCCCGTAGAGCTCGGCGAGCATGTCGCCGGGATCACAGCCCTTTGCGAGGCAGTGCCCGTGCCCGCGATGGGTACTGGAGATGTAGTCGCTGTCGTTGAGGTGGGCGCACACGGCGACGGCGACTGCCTCAGCACCAATGTAGGTGTGGACGAACCCCGGCATGTCCCCTTTGCGGAACTCCCGCGTGACACGTTCCTCGAACATGCGGATCGTCATCATGGACTCGTACAGCGCCAGGAGCGTGTCGCGGTCGAGGTCGCTCATCGCGTCCCCTCCTCGGCGACGAGTCGTGCGTACTCGTCATGTGTCGTCGCGACGAAGCCGATCACGGTTCCG
>JAUVPA010000006.1 GCA_030598905.1 Acidimicrobiia bacterium | reverse complement strand
CTCCTCGATGGCCTCGGGGTGCAGAAGCGGCGAGCGTCCGAAGCGGTCAGGCTTCGAGTCGAGGACTCGGGAGACCTCCTCGCCGAGGTTCATCTCATCCGCCGCTGGGTCCCGGCCGCTGTCGGCGATAACGCCCTCGGCTGCCTCAGCGAGGAGCTTCTCGACCGTGAGGTCGAAACAAGCCAGGGCCTCCTCGGCCGCCCCAGCCTGCTCGATGGCGTCTCCAGTCCTTCGATGCGGGCGTCGATGGTGGCGAGCTTCTCGACAAGTGTCTCACGACTCATGAGCTTTTCGCAGCGCCGGGTCCATTGGGCGTATCGGCCTCCGGCGACGGGAGAACGGCTTGTACGACGATTCCCTCACGGCCCTCGGGCGGTGCCGTCTGGCTTACTCCGTTGGCCGTGTGACGGCGGGAGCTAGGGCCGAAGACCCTAAGCGGAGAGATATACGTTGACCGCTAAGATCAACGATTCGCCCGCCTCTTGGACCCGACGGAAAGAAGCCAATACGCGCCCCCCGGAAATGCGTAGTTGGCACTCCTCCCCGAAGTGGTCCTTGGGGCGGGCTTTCTCGGCTGGGCCGCGTATCCGATCACTCTTTCGACCCGGATGAGATCATGCGTGCGCAATGGCCGATTGGAGCCCGACCGAATGTGACTCTTTCAGGGTGCCGGGCTCGGTATCGCTGTCTGCGGTTCAACGTCTCTTCCCTCCGGGGCTCGTTGGGCTTGATAAGTCTCTTCCTCTGCTTCCCCTTGTTCTTAGTTCTGGAGAGGCGCCGACTTCCTCCTTCGCCCCTGAAAGTCGCCGCGAAGCCGCTGGTCAACGGCGAGTTTCCGAATCCGCTCAAACAAATCTGAGAAAGACCCCCTTTCGGGAACCCCTCTCATCGTCCGCTGTCGGGCTCATGACATCTCACGGAATCGGGCCCCTCTGGGGGCCCCTCTTCGCTCGTCCGCCGTTCGTTTGGCGTCTCGCCTACGGCTTCGTCGGTACTCTTCTCTGATGGCCTTCAGGTGGCTTGTTGCCCTTGTCGGTATGGCGTTGGCGTGCTCGGCATGCGGGCGGGCGCAGCCGGTTGACGTCACTAACGCATGGCCCATTGATGAAGACGGTCTCACATGGCATCTCAACCTCGACGTATGCCCCAAGGCTCGGAGTGTTGAGGAGTCAATCGTCGAGGAAGCCGAGTCGGTGACGGTCGAATACACCGCCCTCTCCCAGCAAGGCGATTGCGGTCCCGTCATCGTTCTATCTCAACCGCTTGGCGACCGCCCTCTCATCGATGCGTTCGACGGCGAACCAATCCCCTTAGGGGATTTCGTTCCCGGTGGCTAGGTGCTTGCGGGCTTTGGAGTCCTCTCACTCAGCCGCCACGCGAACCCATCGCTCGGGGTCCTGGGCCAGGATTCGGTAGCGAACCCAGACTCCTCGCACGACCCCAGTGAGCGGGTTGAGTCGCGGGCGCTCCTCTTCGAGGTAGGTGCCGCACTCCCAGCCGCGGTAGTCGGCGGGGGCGCTCATACGGAGACCTCCTTTCCGACCTCTCCGCCCTCAGTGGGGAGCGCCTCGGTGACCGGCTCGGCGTGGCCGTCCCAATCGACCGCCAACGTTACGGGGCGTGCAAGCCTTGAAACGCGAGGGGTTTTCTACCGAATGGGGGTATACAGAGCCCATGCACCTGGCCCGCGAAATCGAGCGGAGGCTGGAACGGCTGGTGGAAGGTGCCACCGCCGCCGTCTTTCGCGGCCGCATGCACCCCGTCGATATCGCCGATCGGATGGTGCGCCAGCTGGAGTTCCTCGATAAGGAGGGTTTCGCCGGTCCCGAGATCCCCAACGTAATCATCGTCAGCATGAGCCCCCAAGACATCGACCCATCGATCGATCGAGAAGCTCTCGCCGCCGAGCTGGCAGTCGCGGCGGATTACACCGCCGCCGAACGGGGATGGCGGACCAACGGGAAGATCACCGTTGAAGTGAAGACCGACCCTTCGGTACCTCGAGGTGTCATCGAATGTGATGGCACCACCCGGGTAGGCCTGCTTCAGCCGTGGGGCCAGCTCATCGGGGTCGAGGGCGCCGGCGCCTATCACCTCGTCGACAACCGCATCACCGTGGGCCGCGCGTACGACTGTGACATCACGATTGCCAGCCCGGAGGTGTCCCGCCAGCACCTTCTCATTGTCCGCTCGGGTGGAGGCTTCCAGGCCTCCGACCTCGGATCGTCGAATGGCACGTTCATCAACGGAGCCCGCCTCGAGGGCTCTTCGACTCCTATCGTTCCCGGCGACAGCATCGTCATCGGGAGTCTTCCCTTCGGATTCAGGACCGTATAAACCATGCCCGCGCTGTTCCTCAACATCCTCAAGCTCCTCTTCCTCGCCCTGTTGTTCTTGTTCTTGTGGCAGGTGGCTCTCGCCGTCCGCGCCCACCTCGGCACGGGCCCCTCCACACGCTCCCGGCGCAAGGCAAGCGAAATGGTTGTGGTCAGAGGCGACGGTGCGACTGTTTCTCGCGTCAAGCTTCGCGGCGGTGGGCACACCATCGGCCGTTCCGACGACGCAGACGTAACCATCGACGATCCTTACGCTTCCGAATTCCACGCCAGAGTCGGGTATCAAGACGACAAAGTCCTCGTCCAGGATCTAGGTAGCACCAACGGCACCTACGTCAACGGCCGACGCGTCGGCGCACCGGTCTCTGTGGCAAAAGGCGACACGGTGCAGATTGGCAAGACCATCCTCGAGGTGAGATGAGATACGTCTGGGCGACGGGCACGCACCAAGGCCGGGTCCGCGACCACAACGAGGACGCCGTCTTGCCCGCCACGTCAGGAGCGAGCGAAGGACCTCTGCTGGTCGCCGTCGCAGACGGAATGGGTGGCGCCGTGGCCGGAGAGGTCGCAAGCAGCCTTGCCATCGAACACGTCGGCTCGGTCCCGGCCGAGGCAGCCGAAGCACCCAAGGAGCGTATATCGGCCGCCAACAACCGGCTTCTCGAGGCTGTTCGCGAGAACCCCGCCCTGGCAGGAATGGGCACCACGCTGACGCTCGGCCTCTTTGCGGCGGACGGCGAACTTGCCGTCGGCCACGTCGGAGATAGCCGCGCTTATCTGATTCGAGACGGCGAACTGGAGCAGCTGACAACAGATCACACCGTCGTGGCAGAGTTGGTCGAACTCGGACACCTCGATCCGGATGCAGCCCACAACCACCCACAACGGCACCTGCTGACCAGGACCCTTGGGTTGGGCCCCGTTGAAGTCGACGAGTACCAGCAGCATCTCGCCGCCGGGGACCGCGTCGTGATGTGCTCCGATGGCCTCACGACGATGTTGACCGACGGTGAGATCCTCGGCTTTCTCATCGATCAGGATGTCGAAGGGTCCGTGTGGACGCTGATCGAGGCGGCCAACAACGCAGGGGGAGTCGACAACACGACCGTGGCGGTCGTCGACGTGCTCACATGAGCCGCAACGTCGAACTCGGCTTCCTCGCTGCCGCGGTGTTTCTCGGCGCGCTTGGCATCGGAATGGTCGAATTCACTCAGGGCAATTGGCTGGGTGCCCAGGTCGCGCTCACCTTCGTGACGTTCTCGCTCGCATTCGGTTCGGTTCACTTGGCATTGCGGGCGTGGGCCCCGAACGCAACGCCGATGGTGCTGCCGATAGCTGCGTTCCTCGCCGCCATTGGGTTCATCGAGGTCTACCGCATCGACTCGGAGCTGGCGGCGCTACAGCGCTGGTCGTTCCTTGCTGCCGGCGCCGGCGGCGCTCTCACGTTGTGGCTGCTGCGCTCTTCGGGTGTCGCCGTGCTTCGCACTTATCGCTACATCTTCCTCGCCGCGGCCGTGGTCCTCTTGCTGCTACCTCTGTTCCCCGATTCGTGGATCGTGCACGGCGCCACCGTGAACGGCTCTCGCCTCTGGGTGCGTCTCGACCTGCCGCTGGGAGGGCAAGAGCTGTCGTTCCAGCCGGGCGAGTTGGCCAAGGTGTTCCTCACGATCTTCCTCGCCTCGTTCCTGGCCGAGCGTGCAGACGCGATGGCGACGGTGAGCCGAAGAATCGGTCCGCTCAAGATCCCCGAGCCCCGGCACCTCGGGCCCGTGCTCGTTGCGGCGTTCGCCGCGTTCGGTGTCTTGATCTACCAGCGCGACCTCGGGGCGTCGTTGCTTCTGTTCGCCCTCTTCATCACCATGCTGTACGTCGCTACCGGCAGGGCGTTCTATGTTGGCACCGGCCTGGCCCTTGTCGTGCTTGGTGGAGTGGTCGCGTACGAGATGTTCGACCACGTCCAAACGCGGGTGATCGCCTGGGTCGATCCGTTCTCCGACTTCACCGGCGCCGGGTACCAGACGGTCCAGGGCCTCTTTGCGATGGGTAGTGGCAGCCTGACGGGCTCCGGTATCGGTCTCGGCCGCCCGGACCTCATCCCGGCTGCTGCTACCGACTTCGTCTTCGCGGCAGTGGCGGAGGAACTCGGACTCGCTGGCTCGATCGCCGTCATCGCCGCCTATGCACTCTTGGTGACCGTCGGCTTCGGGATCGCGTTGCGGGCACGGGACCGGTTTCGGAAATACCTCGCCGCCGGTCTCAGCATCGTTGTCGGTATCCAGGCTGCCCTGATTCTCGCCGGCGTGCTCCGAGTGTTCCCCATTACCGGGATCACACTGCCGTTCATGTCATACGGCGGATCTTCGCTGCTCGCCAGCATGGTGATCGTCGCTTTGCTCACGCGGATCTCCCATGAGGAGCGATCGTGAACGCCCCGATTCGACATGTCGCTTTCACCATCATCGCCGTCTTTGCGTTGCTGGCGGTCTCGGCAACCTATCTCCAGGCGGTAGCCGGGCCCACCTATCGCGATGATCCGAGGAACGCACGTCTGATTGCGTGGCGGACCGGCCGCGAGCGCGGGACGATCGTGACATCGGACGGCACGGTGATCGCCCGATCCGACCCTTCGCCGGAGGATCAGCAACTGTTCCAGCGGTCGTACCCCGAAGAAGGCACATACGCACACACCGTCGGATTCACTTCCGTTCTCTTCGGCAGTCGCGGCCTGGAGAAGGCCCGAAGCTCCGACCTCGTGTCCGACCGCGATTCGAACATCTCGGGGGTCCTCAACTCACTCCTCGGAGGTGATCCGCGGCCGCGCGGGCTTCAGTTGTCCCTCGATCACGAGCTCCAGGCCAAAGCGGAAGAGCTGCTCGCCGATCAGAGAGGCGCAATCGTGGCCCTCGACCCGACAACCGGCGCTGTCCTCGCAATGGTTTCGACTCCGGGTTTCGATCCGAATGGGCTCGTGGGTGCGGGCGCCGCGCCCGAGGGTGCAGAACTCCAAGCCGATCCGGATGAACCGCTCCGCGATCGCGCGATCAACGGATCGTATCCGCCGGGATCGACCTTCAAGGTGATCACAGCCGCAGCAGCCCTCGAAGCAGGAATCGCGAGCCCATCGACGACCTTCCCAGATCCGATCGAGCTGGAACTGCCGGGCACCACGTCGACGATTCGGAACTTCGACGAGGGCGTGTGTGCAGACGGCGCTGCGGTGAGCCTCGAGACTGCGTTCATCCGGTCGTGTAATACGACCTTCGCTCAGATCGGCATGGCTGTGGGAGCAGACGGGCTGGTGGCTACAGCTGAGGCCTTTGGGTTCAACGAACCCATCCCCTTCGATCTCGATGTCTTGACATCGCGCATTCCTGAAGCAGCCACGTTCGACACCAATCCGCCGGCCATGGCGGCCAACGCCATCGGACAGCGTGACGTGGTCGCCACACCACTGCAGATGGCCCTGGTGGCAGCGGGAATTGCCAACGATGGTGAGGTGATGGCGCCGTACGTCGTGGCAGGCGTGTTCCGGTCGGACGGAACGATCGAGTCGATGACCGAACCCGTGGTGTGGCGCCGCGCCGTGTCCCCAGCAACTGCATCAGTGCTGCGGGACCTCATGGAGAGAGCAGTGCTCTCAGGAACCGGCCGCAACGCATCCGTGCCCGGCATCCGGATCGCAGGAAAGACGGGCACAGCTGAGGTCTCGAACAGCCCTCCACACGCCTGGTTCATCGGTTTCGGGCCCGTGGAGCTTGAAGAGGGTGGCAGGGCGATCGCCCTCGCCGTGATCGTCGAGGCCGGTGGCGAATTCAGTGAATCAGCGACCGGTGGCTCCGTAGCAGCGCCGATGGCTTCGGAACTGTTCCAGTTATACCTGTCGGGCTCGTGACCGGGCCCGGAGTACCGCCTTCTGCACCTCCACGGCCGCCATCACAACAAGGGTGGCACCGAGAGCGATTCCCAACTCGAGGGCGGTGAGCGGCTCGGTGTTGAACACGGCCTGGAAGAACGGCAAGTAGAGGATGGCGAGGTGGGCGAGGAGGCCGATCGCAACCGCTCCGAGCATGGCACGATTCGACCACAGGCCGATTGAGAACAGCGGGCGCTGCTCCGACCGGATCTCGAGCGCCAGACCGAGTTGAATGAAGACGAGGACCGTGAACAGAACAGACTGCCAGTGGGCCTGGTCGCCGGCCCAGAAGACGTACCCGATGACGAGTGTGACCGCCGCCATCAGGGAGCCGAATCCGATGATGAAGGGTGTCGTCCCGCCACCAAAGATGGTCTCGGTAGCCGATCGGGGGGGCCGGTCCATGACGTCGTCTTCGGCCGCCTCTACGCCGAGCGCGAGGGCAGGCAGGCCGTCGGTCACGAGGTTCATCCAGAGAATCTGCAGCGGGAGGAGCGGAAGCGGCATCCCGAGGAGGGGACCAACAATCATGACGGCGAGCTCGGAAGCGTTGCACGTCAGCAAGTACTTGACGAACTTGCGGATGTTGTCGTAGATGACGCGACCTTCTTCGACCGCCGAGACGATCGTGGCGAAGTTGTCGTCGAGCAGAACCATGTCAGCAGCCTGCTTGGCGACGTCTGTGCCGGTGATGCCCATTGCGACACCGATGTCGGCACGCTTCAAGGCCGGCGCATCGTTGACTCCGTCACCGGTCATCGCGACGAGGTGATCCGCGGATTGGAAGGCCGAGATCAGCTCGAGTTTGTTCTCAGGAGACACCCTGGCAAACACCGAGGTTTCCTCCGTAACGTCGGCTAGGGCGGCGTCGTCCATCGCATCGAGTTCCGTGCCGACGACGGCAGACTCCCCCACAGCGATGCCGACGTCGGCCGCGATGTGGCGGGCCGTCAATGGATGGTCACCGGTGATCATCACCGGCCGGATGCCTGCCGAAATGCAGGTAGACACCGATTGAGGCACCTCGTCACGCGGCGGGTCGATCAGGCCGAACATGCCGACAAATACGAGGCTCTCCTCCACCGGTGTGTCGGTCAGGGACTGGTCGTAGCCACGAACGGCCACGCCGAGCACCCGCTTGCCCTCGGTCGCCAGCTGCTCCTCGGCTTCGAGGATTCGGCGAGTCCATTCTGGATCGATGGGACGCACCGCACCTTCGACCCATACCGCCGTGCTGTTCGACAGGAGCCCTTCCACGGCACCCTTCGTGAAGCCGATGATCTCCGGCCTGACTTCGCCGATCGACCACAACTCGCGAAGCGCCTCCGGGATGTCCTCGTCCGAGGTCGGCACGCGGTGCACGGTTGTCATCCTCTTGCGGACGGAGTCGAAAGGCGCCTCGGCGATCCGAGGCATTACCGATTCGACGGCGTTTTTCGAGATTCCTAGCCGCGCCGCAGCCACAACGAGGGCGTTTTCCGTCGGATCACCGACCCCCTTGGGGCCACTCTCCGCTTCGACCAAGGCCGAGTCGTTGCACAACGCCCCACCGAGCAAGGCAAGGCCGACGGTGGCTCCCCGCGAGTCCTGAGTGATGGCGTCGTCGCCTTGCAGGAGAACCCGAGTGTTGGCGACGTCGAGAACCACGACCGTCATCCGATTCTGAGTGAGGGTGCCCGTCTTGTCCGAACAAATCACGTCCACAGAGCCGAGAGTTTCCACAGCGGGGAGCCGCCGGATCAGTGCATTGCGCTTCAGCATTCTCTGCGCTCCCAGCGAAAGTGCGATCGTCACCACGGCCGGAAGCGCCTCTGGAATCGCGGCGACCGCCAGACTGACCGACGTCAGCAGCATCGTCTCGACGTCCTCGCCTCGGGCCAGGCCCAGCCCGAACAGGACGACCACGATGCCGAGCACAACTACAGCGAGAACCTTGCCGAGCTGATCCAAGCGCTGCTGCAAGGGTGTCTTCTCGTCTTCGACGGTCTGGAGAAGTTCGGCGATGCGGCCCAACTCGGTGTCCATGCCCGTCCCGGTGACGATCAGCTCGCCACGGCCCATCGTGACGATCGTTCCCATGAAGACGGTGTTGCGACGCTCGGCAAGCGCTCGCTCTGTGGCATAAACCTTTGAATCGTCCTTGCCGACCGGCTCGGACTCACCGGTCAAGGCAGCTTCCTCGATCCTCATGTTCACCGCCGCCGCCAGACGGCCGTCGGCGGGAACGATATTCCCGGTCTCGAGGAACACACGATCGCCCGGGACGAGGTCGCGTGATGAGACCTCCTCCACTTGGCCGCCGCGTTTCACACGCACCGTCGGCACCGACATCTTCTTCAGTGCCTCCATCGCCGCTTCGGCCCGGTACTCCTGGGTGTAACCCATCACGGCGTTGAGCACGACGATCAACAGGATGGCAATCATCTCCAGCCAGTCGCCGAGTAACGCGGAGATCACCGCAGCAGCGAGCAGGACGAAGGTCAGAACGGAGGCGAATTGAGCGAGGAGGATCTGCCCGCGACTGCGACCGCCCTTTTCCTCGAGCTCATTCGGCCCGTATCTTTCGAGGCGGTCACTGACCGTTGCCTCGTCGAGGCCAGATTCCGGTGACCCGATCGATTCGGCCACGGCTTCAGCCGTGATGCGGTACCAGTCGGTGCGCAGGTTGGCGGTCATCGTGCACCAAGGTACCGGCGACCGCACTCGCACGAGTAGTGGAGTACGACGGTCCGTAATCGCACCCCTCACGTACCATCTTCTGCCGGATGGAAGACCGCGTTCTCCAAGACCGCTACCGGCTGTTGGGTCACCTCGCCAGGGGTGGCATGGCCGATGTATGGGAAGCTGAAGACACGCTTCTCAACCGTCGCGTCGCGGTCAAGATCCTCCACTCCAACTTCGCATCGGACCACGCCTTCGTCACCCGATTCCGCCGTGAGGCTCAGGCCGCTGCCAACCTGAGCCACCCGAACATCGTGGCGATCTACGACTGGGGCAAAGAGGACGACACCTACTTCATGGTGATGGAGCTCATCAAGGGCAGGACGCTGCGTGAGATCCTCAAGTCCGAAGGAGCGCTCCTCCCCCGCAGGGCCGCCGAGATCGCCGCCGAGGCCGCAGCCGCCTTGACCGTCGCCCATCAAGCCGGCGTCTTTCACCGCGACATCAAACCCGGCAACATCATGATCACGCAGGAAGGCGGTGTGAAGGTCACCGACTTCGGGATTGCTCGAGCGCTCGACGACTCGGAGGAGCTGACGCGAACCGGCGCTGTCATCGGGACCGCCACGTACTTCAGTCCGGAACAGGCGCAGGGACTGCCGGCCGACGAACGCTCCGACGTCTACTCCCTGGGGGTGGTCCTCTACGAGATGCTGGCCGGGCGACCCCCGTTTACCGGCGAGAGCCCCGTAGCCGTTGCCTATCAGCATGTCTCGGAATACGCCACTCCCGTCGACCACGCCAACGGCGACGTTCCCGTCGAACTCGCTGCTGTGGTCGGTCGAGCCATGGCCAAAGAACCCGCCGAGAGGTATCAAAGCGCGGAAGACATGCGCCAGGATGTCCTCCTCTACATGGCGGGGCGCCAGCCTGTGGCCGCCGGCGCCACGGCCGCTGCCGCCGCAACGGCTCTCATCACAGCGCCGCCTCCCACAGTTCCCCCCGACGAGACCGCTCGTGTCGTTTCCTACCAGCCCGTCGAAGAACGAAGCCAGGCGAGCTACATCGCCGCCGTCGTCGGCCTCCTCGTCGTGTTGGGAGTGGGCATCTTCATCTTGTGGCGACTGCTCTCCGGTGGGACACCGGTTGCCGAGTCGGTGACGGTGCCCAACGTGGCGAACAAGCCGACGACAGAAGCATTTGCCGAGTTGCAGGCGTTGGATCTCAAGGTGCGACCGATAAACGAAAACAGTGACACCATTCCGGCGGACGTGGTCATCCGCACCGATCCGGTCGCCGGAGCCGAGGTGGACAAGGGTTCGACCGTCGACGTTGTCGTGTCGGTCGGGATCGAGGAGTTCACCGTCCCCAACGTCATCGACGAAATGCTCGCCACTGCGGAAGCGAGGATCCTCGAGCAGGGATTCACCGTCGGCAACATCGTTTACGAGGTGACGGTGGATACCGAAGTTGACACCGTCATCGACCAAAGCCCCGAGGGTGGGACTGCCCAAGCTCCGGACACACCTGTCGATCTCGTCGTGTCTGCCGGGCCTTCTACATTGGAGGTGCCCGACGTGTCCAGTCTGTCTGCCGAGAACGCCGTCCTCCAGTTGCAACGCGAAGGTTTCACCAACATCCGGCAAGAGGATGAGTTCTCTGCGGAGATGACTGCCGGATTCGTTATCCGCACCGAACCCGAGGGAAACAACGTCGTTCCCGCTGAAGCAACGATCACTGTATTCGTGTCGATCGGTCCTGAGCCGGTCGAGGTGCCCGACGTGGTAGGCATGACCACCGGTGAGGCCGAGGTCGAGCTGAACAGTCTCGGCCTGATCATGACCATCAGCGACGACACGGTTGATGTATCGCTCGACAGTGGCCTCGTCGGCAAGATCGCCGAGCAGTCACCGACCCGGGGAGCAACCGCCGAAGTGGGAACCGACGTCGTGGTCGAGTTGGGCGTCCTCCAGAAAGTGACCGTGCCCGACGTGCTTGACATGACCGAAGCGGATGCCCTCGCCGCAGCAACCGCGGCGGGGATGTCGTTCAACGTCCTCGGGACGAGCGGCGAGGCACCCACACCCGAACAAGAAGGCACGGTCTCGGCGCAGCTGCCCACCGCAGGCGCTGAGGTGGATGAGGGCACGATTCTCGAGGTGACTCTCTACGGTCCACCGGCTACAACAACAACAACGACAACGTCTGAGCCCCCTCCGCCCACGACGTCGACACCGCCGACCACTACCGCTCCATGACCGCAACACAGCGTGTCACCGACGAGCGCAACCAGGCCCTGTTTGGCTGGTATCAGATGCGCCGCCGCGACTTACCGTGGCGAAACACCTCTGATCCCTATTGCCTGCTCGTGTCGGAATTCATGCTCCACCAGACCCCCGTGAATCGGGTGGAGGCCTATTACGAGCTTTTCCTGGAGCGCTTCCCCACAGTCGACGACCTCGCCGATGCACCGCTCGGCGACGTTCTGGCGGCATGGTCCGGCCTCGGCTACAACTCGCGCGCCCAGCGCCTTCGGGAGGCTGCCCGCATCATCAAGGACGACGGCTGGCCCAATGACGTGATCGGTCTCCAGGAGCTGCCCGGTGTCGGACCGTACACCGCCGCCGCCATGGCGTCCTTCGTCTTCGGGGCACAAGTTCCTGCCGTTGACACCAACTTGCGTCGAGTCTTGAGCCGCTGGCATGGCGAACCGCTCGACGGCGGATTGTTGATGGCAGCCGCCAAAGACGCGGTGGCAAGTGACGCCGGGAATTGGAACCAAGCCATGATGGATCTCGGAGCCACCGTATGCCTGCCCCGACGTCCGATCTGCGACGCGTGCCCGGTGACGACGTGGTGCTCGGGACCACACGGATACGTCGCCGCCCACACCCAGGCCCGGTTCGAGGGTTCTGCCAGGCAGCTTCGTGGCGCCATCGTGCGCGCCGTCGTCCGGGAACCACAGAGCTTCGAGACCATCAGACGCGACACGGGTTTTCCAACGGCCGAAGTCGAGATGGCGCTCGAGGATCTTGTCACCGAGGGCTTGATCGCGAACGACGAGGGGACATACCGGCCTGGAGGATGAGTGGGTAGTCGGTAGTCGGACATCGGATGTCGGATATCCGACTACCGACTACCGACTACGGAACCCGCCCCCAAGAAATTGGCAAGGAGTGCCTTCCCATCTGGGGTCATGACACTTTCGGGATGGAACTGCACACCCTCGATCGGCAGCGACCGATGGCGCACGCCCTGGATGACACCATCATCGGAATGCGCCGTGACCACGAGATCGTCTGGGACCTCCACCGCGGCCAAGGAGTGGTAGCGGGTGGCTTCAAAGGGATTGGCCAGCCCGGCATAAACACCCTTGCCGTCGTGGCTGATCATCGATGTCTTCCCATGGCGGGGCTCTGGTGCTCTCACGATCGAGCCGCCGAAGGCCGTGGCGATTGCCTGCATCCCGAGGCACACTCCGAGAGTTCGGATCCGTGGCCCGAGCTCACGGACATATCTCACCGCATGGCCGGCATCCTCGGGACGGCCCGGACCGGGAGAGATGACGATGCGGTCAGGTGCCAGGTCGGCCGCCTCCTCGGGCGACATCACATCGTTGCGATACACGACCGGATCCGCTCCGAGCTCGCCAAGGTACTGGACCAGGTTGTACGTGAAGGAGTCGTAATTGTCGAGGACGAGAACCTTCACCCGATCGTCCCTCCCGTGTCGAGAACGCTCGAGCCGACCCAGTCGTAGATGAAGAAGAGTGCAACGAGGGCGACGAGCACGATTGCCACCGCGAGTGAGTACTTGACGGGCTTTGGGCCCGGCAGCACCTCGATGAAGCGCCTCATGCGCCCAAGATAGCTTCGGCGTTGGGGCCGTCGACCAGCTCGGCGAAGACGACGAGGCGCCGACGTGACGAGAACTTGGGATCGCATGTCGTCAACGTCAGCCACGCCCCGTCCCGCGGCTCGGTGACCCACAATTCAGTCGGACGGACGATCTCCGTCTCGCGCACCGCGTAGGTGTGGACCCCGATTGCCGTCTCGACTTCGATGATGTCACCGGGCTCGAGCTGATCGAAGTCGTGGAAAGGCGCTCCATAGGTAGTGCGGTGCCCAGAGATGACGGCGTTGCCGGGCTGGCCCGGAAGGGCTGTGTGCGGCATGTGACCCGCGCCGTTCTTGAGGTCCGAACGCGTGACACCCTCGACCACCGTCCAGCCGTCTTTCAGTTTGTCGATCGTCGGGACACGAATGATTGCGAACGCCTGATGCACGGGAGGCGCCGGCTCGACGAGGATCGTGCGCCGGACCTCCATCTCTGTTCCATCCGATGGGTCGGCGCCGACGGGGGTGCCCGAACCCGTCTCGGGCTGGAGACCGGCTTGGGAGGGCACGTACGGCACCACCTCGGCGCCGGCGGACGCCTCGGTGAAGTAGGTCTGGGCCTGATCCTCGAGAGCAGCCTGGTTGCGATCGGCGAACCACGACGTGACGAACAATTGCTGGGCAACGAAACCCAGGATCAGAATGCCTGCGATCAGGCTCGTCCAACCGATGACTCGGATCGTCTTGACGACAACCGACGAGCTGGTCCGCGCTCGGGTCGAGGTCGCCGTGGTGTTGAAGGAGTCATCCATGACTGCGGTGCGTCAGCGTACCGGTGCGGTGAGTATTCGCCACCGAACCGTCGCCACTGCGTCCTTTGTCGAGCTGCTGTTGTTTTCGGCTTCTTGGGCGTGTATCGGCACCGGGGCTACCCTCCCTGACATGCCTGTCTCCAAGGGCCGGAAGAAGGCCAAGAAGCGGCCCGCGCCGCCGCCTACCAAGGCTGAATCTGTCAAGAAGAAGGGTCCGTCACCCATCTGGTACGTGATTCTGATGTTCGGGCTGATGGGTGGCGGTGTTCTCGTGATCGTTCTCAACTACATCGGCATCTTGCCCGGCGGCACCGATAACAAGTATCTGATGGGCGGACTGGGCGCCATCGCCATCGGCTTCGGGATGACCCTCAACTACCGGTGACCGCCCCTAAACGAGCACCATCTCCTCGCGGCAGTGGCGAGGGGCCTGGTCGTCGTCGCCTTGGGCATAGGTGACGACGAGGTTCATCCCGCACACCGTGCATCGGTAGTGTGCCTCGGCCTCCTCGATGGCATTTGGATCGGGTTCAGGTGGCGGACCTGAGGCGATGAAGCGCACGGTCCACCAAGTAGCGACAAGGATCAGGATCCCGATCGCGGCGGCGATCAGGACCGTTCCCATCAGAGCATCTCGATGATCGTACCGTTGGAGGTCCCGCCGCCCTCACACATCGTTTGTAGGCCATACCGACCTCCACTGCGCTCCAGCTCGTGCACCAGTGTGGTCATCAACCGAGCCCCGCTTGCTCCGAGCGGGTGGCCGAGGGCGATAGCGCCGCCATTGACGTTCGTCTTTTCCCAGTCTCCGCCGGTATCGCGCAGCCAGGCCCCGATGACGGGCGCAAACGCTTCGTTGACCTCGAACAGGTCGATATCGCCCATCGTGAGGCCCGCCCTGGCGAGTGCCTTCTGCGTGGCGGGAATCGGGCCGGTGAGCATCAGAATCGGATCGGTACCGGCGAGCGAGAAGGACACGAACCGCGCCTTGGGCGTCAGACCAAGATCCTTCGCTTTCTCCTCGGTCATGATCAACAGCGCAGCGGCACCGTCAGAGATCTGCGAGGAATTGCCTGCCGTCACCACGCCGTCCTCTTTGAATACGGGTTTCAGCTCGGCCAGCTTGTCGAGGGTCGTGTTGGCCCGAAATCCTTGATCCCTCGTGAGCGTCTCGACGGTGCCATCTTCGGTCTTCACATCGATGGGAATGATCTGGTTGCCGAATCGAGCTTCCTCGGTGGCGCGTGTCGCCCGCATATTGGAGTCGTAGGCGATCGAGTCGAGTTCCTCGCGAGGGATGTCCCATTGCTCGGCGATCATTTCCGCAGAGATGCCTTGTGGAACTAAGGCGTCGTCGTAGCGGGACCGCATCTCCTGGCCAAACGGCGTGCCAGGACCCTGCGAAAACGAAATTCCCATGGGAACGCGCGACATCGATTCGACACCGGCTGCAACGACGACGTCGTAAGCCCCCGCCATCACGCCATGAGCTGCGAAATGCACAGACTGCTGCGACGAGCCGCACTGGCGATCGACGGTGACACCGGGAACGCTCTCGGGCCAACCTGCACCGAGTGCTGCGTTTCTCCCGATGTTGTAGGTCTGCTCGCCCACCTGAGAAACGCACCCCATGATCACGTCGTCCACCAACACCGGGTCGAGACTGCTCCGCTCGGCGAGCGCCTTCAAAGTCTCCGCCGCCAGGTCGGCGGGATGCCAGTCCTTGAGGTGGCCATTTCTCTTGCCCACCGGTGTACGAACGGCATCCACGATCACGGCGTCACGCATCTCAACTACCTCCTCGAGCGCAGCAACGAAGTCTACAAAGGCCCACGCATCGACCGTACGGGCCGGCGTGATTCACAGCGTCATTGCGTCGCGGTACGGCCGATCCGTGTAATACGCCGCAACGCTCGAGCGGGGAGGTGCCTCGGTTTCGGCGCGGAGCAAGTGCAACGTTGCCATTCCCTCTGGATCGATCATTGCCGACGGGGGCCATCCGGCCAGCGGGTCCAGTAGTTCGACAACCGCCGACTCGGCGTGATCTGGGGACATGCCGAGACCGGTAGCCACCGTGGCCACCAGCGCCATCCTGTTCTCGAGGGTGTACATCCACGTCGTCGCGCTGATGATGGCCCTCAGATACGCCTTTGCGGCCTCACTGTTGCTCTCGAGCCACGGTGTCAATGACGCCCCGGCGCTCCCCTGCATCCGGGGAATGACCGAGCGGTGATCCGCGAGCAGACGCAATCCCGCATCGCGCGCCTGCAACCACCAAGGAACGCTCAGCATCGACGCGGATGCGGCACCCTCGACGACTGCCTCGTACATGTACCGAGTCGTGCCAAAGGGGCGTAGCTCGTAGTCCGTCGACTCGAGGCCGCCCGACTCGAGCAGACGGCGGAGAACGGGAACCCAGCCGCTGCCAACGGCATCGACGGCAATCGTGTGGCCACGCAAGGTTGCAACGGATTCGATGGACGCCATGGCGACGAGCTTGAGCGGCCCAATCGCACCTCCGACCCAAGCGACTACGGGCGCGTCGGTTCGGTCGCGCCACGCGATGAAGTTGTCGGGGTTGGCGTGAACGATATCGAAGGAGCCGTCGAGTAGTCCCTCCATCAACTCATCAGAGCTGCGCGTCGGACGCACAGCGATGTCCAGTCCAGAACCGGCGAAGAACCCTTGCTCCGCGGCAACGATTTGGGGGACAGACGCGACCCCCCGGAACAGGCAGACCCGCAGTTCTTTCATACTGCTCATCTCTCTTCACCGAGGACGTTGGAGTCAGATCACCGGAAGGAGGACATGGGATGGGTGGGCGGCGTCGTGAACGATGGTGTCCTCGCCGAACTTGATCCCGTAGAAATGGCTGTAGTTGCCGTCGGTCATCGGCGAGTCGGCGTTGGTGATGTGGATTCGGATGTGATGTCCGGCACGGAATACGTGAGCCGTTGGCCACACCTCGATATCGAAGCGGTAGATCTCGTCCGGTTCGATCGGCTCCGGGTCACGATGCGGATGGAAGGGACGCCCCGGGATGGACCGCTCTTCGTCGAGCGCCCGGTGGGACGCACG
>JAUVPA010000169.1 GCA_030598905.1 Acidimicrobiia bacterium | reverse complement strand
GTATTCACGATGTCGCCGACGACGAGGCCCTTCTCGTTGCCGCCGCTGCCGACCGATGTCTCCCCCGACAGAACACCGGCTCGGAGTGCCAGACCGGGAACGCCGATCTCCTCCCCTAGCTCGGCAACCGCGTCAACCAGCTCGAGAGCAGCCCGCACGGCACGCTCGGCATCGTCTTCCTGGGCCACCTTGGCCCCCCAGAAAGCAGTAACGGCATCGCCGATGAACTTGTCGACCTCTCCGCCGAACCTCTCGACGATGTCTTTCGCCCGGTCAAAATATCGGGTGAGCATCGCCCGTACGTCCTCGGGGTCGTGAGCCTCGGAGAATTTTGTGAATCCGACGAGGTCGGCGAAGAGCACAGATACGAATCGACGTTCGCCCGAGTCCGAAACAGGTGTCGCCGCGGCGGGTGCTTGTCCGGCCTCACCGTCCTCCAGCCCCGTGCCGCAGTTGGAGCAGAAGTTGAACTCGGGCCCGTTGGATGTACCACAGTTAGAGCAGACGCGAACGAGTGGGCGCCCACAGTTGGAGCAGAAGTTGAACCCGGATTCGTTTGTGGTGCCGCAGGCTGCACAATTCATCGCCGAACGAGGCTACTTACCTTTCTCTGCTCCCCCTCACGTGAGGGGGAGGCAGTCGAGGTTACGTTCCGACCTGCCAGCTTTTCAGGTAGTCGATCTGTTCCTGCGTCAGCACTTCGAGTCCACCGCCCATCGCCTCGAGCTTGAGGCGCGCCACGGTGTGGTCGATCTCGTCTGGCAGCGTGTAGACCTGTGCATCGAGCTGATCGGCGTTCTCGATGATCCACTCGGCAGCGAGCGCCTGGTCGGCAAAAGACATGTCCATGACGTCGGCAGGATGGCCCTCGGCCGCACCCAGGTTCACCAAACGGCCTTCGGCAACCACCATCAGGCGTCGGCCGTCGGGGAGGGTGTACTCCCCCAGGTTCTCGCGCAGCTCCCGGTGACTGACGGCCATCTGACCGAGAGTCTTCAGGTCGAGTTCCACATCGAAGTGCCCGGCGTTGGCGAGGATCGCTCCGTCCTTCATCTTGGCAAAGTGCTCTCCTCGAAAGACATGCAGATTGCCGGTCGCGGAGATGAACACATCGCCGAGCGGCGCCGCCTCTTGGGACGTCATCACTCGGTATCCCTCCATGGCGGCAGCAACCGCACGGATCGGGTTTGGCTCGATCACGATGACGTTGGAGCCGAGACCCGAAGCTCGGCGCGCTATTCCCCACCCACAGTCGCCGAAGCCGGCGACCACCACCGTGCGGCCGGCGAAAAGGATGTTGCTGGCCCGCAGGATGCCGTCGAGTGAGGACTGGCCGGTGCCGTGGCGATTGTCGAAGAGGTGTTTGGTGTCCGAGTCGTTGACCGCAACGACCGGATAACGAAGCACGCCGTCCTCTGCCATGGCACGGAGTCGAATCACGCCGGTGGTCGTCTCCTCGAGGCCCGCCAGGATCTTCTGGTCGACCCGCTCCCTGTGAAGCACGGTGGTTGTGTCCGCACCGTCGTCGAACACGATGTCGGGAGCGGTATCGAGAATTGCATTGATGTGCTCGTAGAAGGTCTCGGAGTCCTCGCCGCGGACGGCATACACGGGAATGCCGAGGTCCACGAGAGCCGCCGCGACGTCGTCCTGCGTCGACAGAGGATTGGAGGCACACAGCGCAACACGAGCCCCTCCGGCCCGGAGGGTCAGCAGGAGATTGGCGGTCTCCGTAGTCACATGCATGCAGGCACCGACGCCAACCCCGTCCAGCGGCTTCTCCTTCTCAAACCTCTCATGAATAGCGGCGAGCACGGGCATGCGGCGCGCTGCCCACTCGATGCGACGATGACCAACGCCGGCAAGCGCCGGATCTGCGATGTCGAAGTTCACTGATCCCCCTCAGTCAGACGGGTCTTGAATGTCTCGATAGTGGCGACGGGAGTTGGATCGATTCCGGCCTCCTCGGCCATCACAACAGAGGTTATGTCTCCCACGACCGCAAGGCTGAAGAACCGGGCGAGCGGCCCACTCCCCTGAGACTCGACCGAGCCGGCGACGAACACCTTGTCGGCAATGGATTCCTCGGTTAGATCCATCCGCCTCTTGACTCGAGGATGGTCCCCCTCGTCGCGCAGGAAAACGACACCCACGGAGTGATTTGTCAGGTCGGGGAGCGCCTCCCAACCCTGTAGCTCGTTGTGATTGAGCTCGGGGATCTCGTGCCACCATGCGGCGGCCTTGCCGTTCTCGTTGATCTGGGTCTTCCACCGATAGGCGGCGAGACCGCCGGGACCCGTACCGCCGTATGTGATCGTCACCCGGCCCGCCAACGCCTCTCCCAGGTCGCGGCCAAGACTGAAGGCGGCCCCCTGACCCCCGGCGAGAAGGCCCGTCGCGACATCTGCCGCCTCCTTGAGCTGTGCACCGCCATCTTCTACGGCTCCGGCTCCGCCGAGCATCCGGACCGCAGCCGCGGCCTGATAGCCGACGGCGGCTCGCGGCTGGAGGCCCGCCGGAACAGCGATGATGGGGAAGCCGTGTGTCGAGGCCCGCTGGGCAAGCGCACCCCCGGAAGTGATGCCCGCTACCGGCAGGTCGGCGTCCAACGCTCGGTCAAGGCCCGACAGCATCTCCTCGGTGTTTCCGGAGTAGCTGACACCAACAACCAGGGCCTTTTGAGCGATAGCCCAGGCTGGCAAGCCGTAGGTGCTGTGCACCACGATCGGGCGAGGCGATCCGGCTGCGGCGAGTGCCCCGACGGCGGCGCCCATCGCCGAGCCACCCATTCCGAGCATCACAATCGAACGATCTGGCGGCACCTCGGGCTCCGCAAGATCGGCTCCCCACTCCAACTGGCCCGGCAGTTCGAGGACGCGCTCCAACATGGCCTGCATTGCCATGGCCTCAGCTCTCCGTCGCTTTGGTGGCCTCGTCGACGAGCATGACGGGGATGCCATCTCGTACCGGGTACTGCAAGCCGCAATCGGCGCACACCAACGCCGGGGGCTCAGCGCGCTCGGACAACTCGCCCCCACAGTCCGGACATTGCATGATCGCCAATAAATCGGGGTCGATCAGGTTCTTGGTCATCTCCACTCCTCGATGATGCCGCTGATGCGGGAAACCAGCTCGTCCACGGATAACGAGTCTGGCGCTTCGACGTTCAGGCGCAGCTTGGGTTCGGTGTTCGACGCTCGCAGATTGAACCATCGATCACCGAGATCAACAGTCGATCCGTCGAGATGGTCGATCGCAGAACCGGCGAAGGCATCCTCGACGGCGCTCGTAGCTCCGGCTTGGTCTGAGACGTCGAAGTTGATCTCCCCCGACTGGGCGTACGGCTCGTAGTCGCGACGCAAGGCCGACAGTGGCCCGCCGTCCTCGGACAAGACCTGGATCAGCACGAGCATCGCCATGATTCCGGAGTCGGCGCGATAGTTGTCCCGGAAGTAATAGTGCCCAGAATGTTCTCCACCGAAGATGGCACCGGTGTCCTTCATGACCTGCTTGATGAACGAGTGGCCTACCCGCGTCCGCACGGGAACACCGCCGGAGGCGGCGATCGTCTCCGGCACCGCCCGAGAGCAGATCAGGTTGTGGACCACGGTGGCTCCCGGTTCGCGGCGGAGAAACCAGTCGGCAACGATTGCCGTCGTCGTGCTCCCCGGAAGGGGCACCAGCTCGTCATCGACGAAGAAGGCGCGGTCCGCGTCTCCGTCGAAAGCGACACCGAGGTTGGGACGGCGCTCTTCCATGAGAGCGACCAGGTCGCGAAGGTTTTCTGGCTGGAGCGGATCGGCAGGGTGGTTGGGGAACGTGCCGTCCGGCTCCAGGTACAAACCTGTCAGGTGAGCGGGAATGCGATCGAACACCTTCTCGAGAACGAGGCCGGCCATTCCGTTGCCGCCATCGGCGATCACGTCCAGTTTGGCAAAGGCATCCTGATCCACAACCGACAACAGGTGATCTATGTAGCCAGACGTGACATCGCGTCGGCGGGCAAGTCCCCGATCGACGACCGGGT
>JAUVPA010000010.1 GCA_030598905.1 Acidimicrobiia bacterium | reverse complement strand
GCCGCCGTGAACAGGATCATCACAGAGGGGCTGCCGTAGAGCCTGTCGTTGACCTCGACGGCATTCCACTCGAAGAAGAGGAAGGCGGCGGCAAAAAGCCCCCACAGCCAGGCAGGCGAGGGAAAGTCTTGGAAGTAGAACAGCGCAACAAGAATCGCCAACCCTGCGATCGGAAACCCGATCGCAAGTCGGATCTTGACCCGCTGCTGCCGTCTCAGTTGCTCCGTGTACACGCCACCTGCCCAGTCGACCAGTGCAGGGGTGGGGCCCCCGGGTTGCCGTTAACTACCTATCCGATACGCCACATAGCCGCGCCTGTGAAAGGGTCGGCGAGGCTTGAGATTGTCGATCTGATACGGACAAGAGTTCTCTTCAAGACGCACCTCTCCAGTGAAAGTGTCCTCCTTCGAAGGCATATGCGCCCCCGTCGGGGATGGATTCATCCGCTCCGCTGGAGTTGTTGCGAAAAAAGCAACCCGGTGTGGCCGCCACCTCCTCTCCCACGCCGGTTCACCCAACGCGGAAAGCCTCGTTTTTCTGGTGCGTGCCTGGTCCCACCCGGCGTCTAGGCCGGACCGCCCATGGCGTCACAGCCGCGCAGCAACACGGCTCCGACAAGTTAAGCCGTTGTCCGGCGCGAGTAAAGGCATTTCTCACCACTCGGCGCGTGCGAGCGGCTACCCTAAGCGTCCGAATGGCATTGAACGTACACGAACTCGAAGAGTCGATCAGCCGTCTCGAATCCGTTGACGCGGCGCGTGTTGTGTCCGACTCAGGACGGATCGCGGAGGTGCACGTCATCGCCGCCGGCGAGAAACCCGCCAAACAAGTAGTCCGGGACGTTCAGTCGCTGGCCATGGCGCGGTATGGCACACAAATCGACCGCCGCGTCATATCGGTCGTCCAAATCACAGCCGACCGCCTGCCGGGAGCCGGCGCACTCGGTGCGGCTCGTGCCGCGATTGTCGACCTCACGGAGGAGCCAGCAGGTACACGGACGACACTGAAGGTGACTCTGCGCCTGAGCGAGAACGAGCACACGGGCACCGCCGTGGGGCCTGCCGTCGCCTCGGCCCGTCTGCGCCTCATCGGCGAGGCCACCATCAATGCCGTCGAGAACACATACGACCACCTCCCTCCGGTCGCGCTCGACGCAGTATCGGTGATGCCCGTCGGAACCCAACGTGTCGTAGCTGCGGTTGTCGTCAGCGCCGGCAACGGCGGGCGCGAGGACTTGTCCGTGGGATCCGCATTGTCTCAAGGCGAAGACGGCGAGGCAGCAGTGCGGGCGGTACTCGACGCATTGAACCGCCGACTCGCCAGACTGGCGGAGTGACCCAGCCGGCTCCTCAGCGAGCACCGGGCGCCGAACTCTCGACGGGGGACCTCGGCACTGCGGCGGCCATCGCCGTCTCACCCCATGTCCTTGCGTCTCAGGCAGCGCTCGACACCATGGCGCGTGGGGGAAATGCCGTTGATGCTGCCGTGGCGCTCAACGCCGTCCTCAGCGTGGTCGCCCCGGACACCTGCGGACCGGGGGGAGACCTCTTTGCTCTCGTTTACGAAACCGGTGCGAAAACACCTTCAACATTGAACGGCTCGGGCAGAGCCGGATCGCTTGCCGACGCCCAAGCACTGCGAGACTCGGGATTCGAGGAAATGCCGACGCGACACCCCGCGACCATCACAGTGCCGGGCTGTGTCGACGGCTGGTCGGCGCTCCTCGCCAAACACGGTCAATTCGATCTCGGAGCCGTGCTCACACCCGCCATTACCTTGGCCGCAGAGGGCTTCGCCGTATCCGGGGAACTCTCGTGGTCCCTCGATGCGTACCGGGATATGGTTGCCGACCAGCCCTCGGCCCACGAGCTCTATCCCGGCGACGTAACACCCGAGCCGGGCAGCACTATGAGGCGACCCGCCCTCGCCCGAACTCTCGAAGAGCTGGTGGCGGACGGCCGCGACGCGTTCTATCTCGGCGCCCCCGGTCGTGGGATCATCGACGCCAGCGCTGGGGCCATCACACTCGACGATCTCGGCGTGAACCAGGCCGACTGGATCGATCCCGTCTCCTTGGAGCTGTTCGGGCGCACCGCTTGGACCATCCCGCCCAACAGCCAGGGTTATCTGACCCTCGCCGCGTTGTGGATCTTCGAGCAGCTCGGCCCTCCTCGAGACCCACACCACCCGCAATATCAGCACCTCCTCATCGAGGCCTACCGATCCGTGGCGTTTGAACGCTCCGAACTCGTCTCCGACGCGAAGACAGCCCCGCTCTCGATGGATGAGCTCGTCGCTTCCGAGCGGCTCTTGGAGCGTGTGAACCGGATCGATCCGTCGCAAGCGGGTGAATGGGATCCTTCGCAACCCGGGCCCGGCGGCACGGCGTACATGTGCACGAGCGATGCCGACGGAATGGGTGTGTCGCTGATTCAGTCGAACTACATGGGTATTGGTTCGGGCATCAGCGCAGGGAACACAGGCGTGTGGTGCCACAACCGGGGCGGGGGCTTCAACCTGATGCCCGGCCACCACAACGAACTCGAGCCGGGCCGACGGCCACTGCACACGCTGTCGCCGACGCTCTGGACGAGGGGAACCGACCTCGACATGATCCTCGGCACGAGGGGCGGCGACCAACAGCCCCAATACCTCATCCAGGCGGCCGCCAACCACTACTACGGCGCGCTCAGTGGTGACGATTCGCAGACATTTCCGCGCTGGAACATGGACCAGCCACACCGGGGAGGGCAGCCGCCGGTCGGCTACGAATCGCGATTCTCAACATCCACGATCGAAGGCCTGGTCGATCGAGGCCACGTCATGGCGCCTGCCAATGATTGGATGTCCGGTTGGGGACCGATCTCGATCATCGATAGATCCGGACCTTCCAAGGGTTCGGCAGATCCGCGCATCAGCACTTCGGCGGCGCTGGCGAGCGAGCCGTCCCCGCGAGGCGACACAAGAGCATGATCTCCAATATCTGGAGAAGCCCGCTTGCCGTAGCGGAGAGACACCTATAGCCTGACCGGTCTGTCGCAGGCCCTGCTGGATACCTGCGTGGGCGCGGAATAGCCGCGTCGACCCGACTGGGATAAGAGCGGAGTACTCGACGCACGTGCGATCGCGCATCCCCCTCGCATACGCTGCCCTTCTGATCGTGGCCCTCGTGGCCGCTGTCGGACTCGCCGCGTTCTCCGCCGGCTCGGTTTCGGACACGCCGACGACCGATACCTCACCGACGATTGCGGCGCAGGACATATCGGCACGTGTTGCGTCTGCCGTCCTCGCCCTCGAGGTGACACCGGAAGAGGCATCTGCTGCTGGCACGACCGACGCCACGACGACGTCAATCGAGGGCCTGGTCTCCGAGGAAGACACCGATCAAGATTCCAAGGAACCAACGACAACCGCTGCTACCTCCGAGGATCCAACCCCGCAGACCACTGCTCCCGCGCCGCCGCCGCCCGACACCACCCCCCCACCGCTGCACGTCACATCCCCCGACGACGGGGCTACTGTCGGCGATCGCATCGTCACATTCAGCGGAACTTCAGAATCCGGTGCCAAGGTGTTCTCGGGGCCGTTCGAAGCCGATGTGGCAGCGAATGGTGATTGGACGATCAAGCTCGTTCTCGTGCCAGGACCCAACGGCGCCTTGATCACCGCTCGCGACGCCGCAGGCAATGAGTCTTCCGCGCGTATGGTCGTTCACTACGACGCCCCTGAGACGACGACAACCACCAAAGTCCCGTCGCCGACAACAACGTCTGCGTCGGCGACGAGCACTACGGCAAGTCCGGCACCGCAGTGGTCCCCCAACTGGCCCGCAGATTCAGGTGGCCAGCGCGATGTCGAGTACTGGCGTTCCACCGTCCAGCAGTACTGGCCGACTGATCGTGTCGACTGTGTTCTCGGGATCATCAAACGCGAATCGCGCGGGAACCCCCGGGCGTATAACTCGTCGAGCGGTGCTTCGGGGCTCATGCAGCACTTGAGCAAGTACTGGAAGGGCCGGGCTGCGGGAGCGGGTTTCGTCGACGGAAACGGTCTCTACGCAACTCCCTACAACGGTGCTGCCAACATCGCCGCCGGCGCTTACCTCGGGGCGTACTACGACGGGATCGGCAAGAACTGGTGGGCGCCGTGGTATTCGCTACCGAGCTACGGCAGCTGCAACAGCGGATAACATCTACGGCATATGAACAGAACTCTCAAGAACGTGCTCCGAGTCGCCGGGATTGCCGTGGGTGTCGGTGCGGCGGCCTGGGCAATGCGTCACCGCCTGCTTCCTGCACCGAACGTGCCCGAGGAGCCCCCCGCTCGTTTCCGGACAGGGCCCGACACGGTGCAGGAGACGGCAGCCGATGCCGACGACCTCACGGAGATCACTGGTATAGGTCCCGTGTATGCCGGGCGGCTCGCCGAAGCCGGCATCACATCGTTCGATGGACTTGCCGCCACCTCTGCCGCTGGAGTGGCGTCGGCAGCCGGCGTATCCGAGTCCACTGCGGCGGAGTGGACCGACCGGGCGGCTTCGCGCGCCTGACATGAACCCGTACCTGACCGCTCCCGAGGATCTCGGCGGGCTTCTCGAGGGTGAGCCGCCTTATCGAGCCGACCAGCTTCGCCATTGGCTCTACCAGACGCCGGTGGTTTCCTCGGATCGCATGTCCAACCTCCCAGCGGCGACTCGCGGTTGGCTGGAGCGAAACCTCTGGCCGTTCGAACTCGAGATCGAGCAGGTCGCCGACGGCGGCCGCACCAGAAAGTGGCTCTTCCGAACCGCCGACGGATCGAGTATCGAAACCGTCCTCATGGGCTACCCGAATCGAACAACGCTTTGTATCTCCTCACAGGTCGGCTGCGCGATGGGATGCACCTTCTGCGCCACGGGACAGTTCGGATTCGACCGCCACCTCGAGGCCGGCGAGATGGTGGCCCAGATCGCGTTCGCCAACGCGCTCTTGAGTGAGACTCCGCTACCGGGATCGCCCGCTCGGGTGACAAATGTGGTCTTCATGGGAATGGGAGAGCCCCTCGCCAACTATCGGCGGCTTCGCGAAGCACTGCGGCGGATGGTCGAGGTCATGGACATATCGGCGCGATCGATCACGGTCTCTACGGTGGGAGTCGTGCCCGGAATCCTCAAGCTGGCAGATGAGCCGTGGGCCGTGAACCTCGCCGTGAGCCTCCACGCCGCGGACGACAGGTTGCGAAGCTCCCTCGTCCCTCTGAACGAACGGTATCCGCTGGGCGCCGTCGTGGCCGCGTCAAACCGGTTCTTCGAGTCGAAGGGCAGGCGGGTCTCGATCGAGTGGACGATGATCGACGGTGTCAACGACACATCGGATCAGGCCGACAAGCTTGTCCACATCGCGCAACAGATGCGGGCTCACGTCAACGTCATCTCGATGAATCCGACGCCACTGTCAGAACAACGGCCCTCGACCGAAGCCGCTGTGGAGAGATTCATGGAGCGTCTGCGTTCGGCCCGTGTCAATGTCACGCGGAGAGACACGCGAGGTCAGTCGATCGATGCCGCGTGCGGACAGCTACGGTTGCGGGCAAGCCGGTAGTCGGATATCGGTAGTCGGTAGTCGGAAAGAGGGGAAACCGTGAGTCGGTTGGAGATCGGCGATTCTGTGCCGGGTTTTGCGGCGACCAGTGATGAGGGTGAGGTGCTATCGCTGGAGGGGTTTGCCGGTCAGAAACTGGTCATGTACTTCTATCCGAAGGCGTTTACGTCGGGATGCACGACAGAGTCGTGCGATTTCCGTGACCGACACGAGGTGTTCGCTGCCGCCGGTTATGACATTGTCGGTGTCTCGCCGGACCAGCCGGGAAAACTCGCCGAGTTCCGTGCCGAGTATCAACTCGGATTTCCCCTGCTCTCCGATCCGGACCATGCCATCGCCGAGGCGTACGGAGCGTGGGGACTGAAAAAGAACTACGGCAAGGAGTACGAGGGCATCATCCGGTCCACAATCGTGATCGACGAATCCGGGGCAGTCGAGCATGCCTGGTACAACGTTCGCGCCAAGGGCCACGCAGAGCGCGTTCAAGAAGCGGTTGCTCCATGAGCATTTCGGGCACCGGTTCCGTCGACACGGCCGTATTCACCGTCGGCGGTCTCGGCACGCGGTTCCTCCCCGCCACCAAGGCGCTCCCGAAAGAGATGCTGCCGGTCGTCGACAAGCCGCTGATTCAGTACGCGGTCGAGGAGGCGAAAGAGGCGGGTATCGAATATTTCGTGTTCGTGACCGGAAGAGGCAAAACTGCCATCGAGGACCACTTCGACGCCCACCCCTACCTCGAGACGGCTCTCACCGATCGAGGCAAACACGACCTCGCCGAAACGATCAACGGCGATCGCCCAGAACCCGGCCATCTTGTCTACGTCCGCCAGGCCGAGCCCCTCGGTCTCGGTCACGCCGTCTGGTGCGCCCGCAAGGTCGTCGGGAACCGCCCCTTCGCCCTGTTCCTCCCCGACGACCTCATCCGGGGCAACAACGGCCCGTGCATCGGTGAACTGATCGACGTCCACGCCGAACACGGTGGCAACGTCTTGTCCGTGATGGAAGTCGACCGGGAGGCCACCTCGCAGTACGGCATCGTGGATTCCGAGCCCGGATCCAAAGACGTGATGCGGATACGGCGCGTCGTCGAAAAGCCCTCCCCGGCCGACGCTCCCTCTCGCTACGCCATCATCGGCAGGTACGTCCTCGATCCGACCGTGTTCGATCATCTCGCGACCGCGACGCGCGGCGCCGGCAACGAGATCCAACTCACGGATGCCATCGAGTCGATGATCCCCACAACCCCCTTGCACGGCGTTGTGCTCAACGGACGCAGATACGACTGTGGAACCAAGGTCGGCTACATCGAGGCGAATGTCGCTTTGGGCCTGGAGCGATCCGATTTGGCGCAAGATGTGGAGCGCGTCGTACGCGACGCCCTCGACCGGCACACATCTCTTGGGAGAGTCCGATGAGCAGCTTCAACGAACTCCACCAAGCGGGCCAGTCGGTTTGGCTCGATTTCATTCGGCGCGACATGCTTGGGAACGGCGAACTCGAGGCTCTGGTCGATGAAGGAATCCGCGGCCTCACATCGAATCCGTCCATCTTCCAACAAGCCATCGCGGGGTCGGACCTCTACGATCGCCAGATCGCTGCCATGGGCACAGCCTCCAGCCACATCGCTTTCGAAACACTCGCCGTGGCAGACATCCAAGACGCCGCCGACGTTCTCCGCCCGGTGTATTCAACCTCGGACGGCGCCGACGGATTCGTCTCGCTCGAGGTCTCACCTCACCTCGCCCACGACACCGCCGGCACGATTGCAGACGCCAACCGTCTTTGGACCCTCGTAGACCGGCCCAACCTCATGATCAAAGTCCCTGCGACTGAGGCCGGCACGCCGGCCCTCGAGCATCTCGTGGCGGAGGGCATCAACGTGAACGCAACACTGATGTTCAGCCTCGAGCACTACGAGGACATCGCTCAAGCGTACGTGCGAGGAGTGGAACAGGCGGCAGAACCTGCCTCCGTGGCATCGGTCGCTTCGTTCTTCGTGAGCCGCGTCGACACGAAAGCAGATGCTGCGCTCGAAAAGGTGGGATCGCCCGAGGCGCTCGGTCTTCGAGGCAAAGTGGCTGTTGCCAACGCCAAACTCGCGTATCGCCGCTATCAGCAGATCTTCGAAGGCGGCCGTTTTGCCGAGGCGAAGAGCCGAGGTGCCCGCCCACAGCGACCTCTATGGGCATCAACATCGACAAAAAATCCTGAGTATTCAGATGTGTTGTACGTCGACGAGCTCGTTGGCTCGAACACGGTCAACACGATGCCGCCTGCGACCATCGATGCCTTTCGCGACCATGGACGCGTCGACATGTCGGCACTCACGACGGACGTGGACCAAGCGTCGGCCGACATCGAGGCACTTGCAGGAATGGGCATCAGCTACCGGGACCTCACCGAGCAGCTCCAGACCGAGGGTGTGGCGGCATTCAGCGAGTCCTTCGACGACCTGCTCGATGCGATTGCCGACAAGCAGGCCGCGTTGAGCTGACAGTGTCGCTCGACCGTCACCTGTTCATCATCTTCGGAGGTACAGGGGATCTCGCGAGAAGGAAGCTGATCCCGGCCCTTCACCGAGCGCTGACGCACCGCGGTCGACCAGACGCGATCGTGATTCTGGGAGTTGGTACACGTCACATGGCCGATGTCGAGTACCGGACTCTCGTGGCCGAGGCGCTCGTCGAAGCCGGGATACCCGGGGACGAAGCACACAAGTGGTGTCGCTGCCTTCACTACCAGTCGGTCGCAGACGGTGGTTCTGTCGAACTCGGCAAGAGGATCCTCCGTATCGAGGACGACTACGACCTGCCACAGAATCGTGTGTGGTACCTGGCGCTGCCGCCATCGATCGTCGAGGCCACAGTGTCGTCGATTGGTGAGAACGGCCTGCATGTCGGCGACGGGTGGAAACGGGTCGTCATCGAGAAACCCTTCGGGCACGATCTGGAGTCTGCGCGCAAGCTCAACGAGACGGTGCACCGCTACTTCGAGGAGTCCGAGGTCTTCCGCATCGATCACTATCTCGGAAAGGAGACAGTGCGCAATCTGCTCGTGTTCCGCTTTGCCAACAGCCTCTTCGAGCGCGCATGGAATCGGGACCACATCGAAAGTGTCGAGATCACCGTCGCCGAGGACATCGGCCTCGACGGCCGGGGGCGGTACTACGACGGGAGCGGTGCAGTGCGCGACATCGTGCAGAATCACATCACGCAGTTGTTGACCCTCATTGTGATGGAACCCCCTGTGAGCATGAGCCCTGCCGCCATCCGGGCCGAGAAGATCAAGGCCTTGCGGGCGGTCCCACCGATTGTTCCGGGCGACGTCGTCGCCGGCCAAGTGGATGGCTACCGCGACCTCGAAGGAGTCCCTCAGTCGTCAACAACCGCGACGTACGTGGCGATCGTGGCACACGTCGACAACTGGCGCTGGCAAGGAGTTCCCTTCCTGCTTCGAACAGGGAAACACATGGCGAAACGCCTCAGCCGTATCACCGTTCGCTACCGCAAGCCACCTGTCTGCCTCTTCCACACGGACGGCACATGCCCAGGTCATCGCAACCAACTCGATATCACACTGCAACCGGACGAAGGCTTCGATCTGTATTTCGACGTCAAGGAGCCCGGAGACGTGTTCGCCATCGATCAGATTCCTTTGTCGGTGCGCTACGACGACTGGCTCGGCGAGCTCCCAGACGCCTATCACACGCTTCTGCTGGACGTGATGGCAGGCGACCAGACTCTGTTCGTGCATGCCGACGAGGTCGAGGAGTCGTGGCGGATCTACGACGCAGTGCTCGATCCTCGTGACGTCAAACCCTATCCGGTGGGAAGTGGCGGCCCATCAGCCGCCGGCAACCTCGCCGAGCGCCATGGACTCTCCTGGTCCGCCCTGTGAGGTTTCGCTGCCGAGCGGCATCGCGACCGGCAGCATCAGCTCGAAACAGGAACCCTGCGAGCCCGCATACTCGAGACTGCCGCCCATCAGTTCCGCGAGCGTGCGCGACACCGTGAGCCCGAGGCCGACAGAGCCCGGTTGCCCAATCGTGGCGTGTGCACGCTGATACGCCTCGAAAACCCGCTCTTGCTCGACTTCGTCGATTCCCTCTCCGTCATCTGCCACGGAGAGCAGCACTCGATACCCATCCTGTGACATTCGCACCGTGATCTCGTCGCCTCCGTAGCGGATCGCATTGGTGAGGAGGTTCCGGATGATCTGACGGAATCGCACTGGATCGGCAAGCACCTCGGCATCCTCGTGATGAACGGAAATCCTCTTCAGCGCATCGCGACGCAACCCAGAGAGAACGCTCTCGACCTCCGACGCCACGTCGACCCGCTGGATGGTCACGGCGACCTTGCCAATGTCCGCTCGGGCGGCGACCAAGAGATCCTCGATCAGGTCCGACATGTCTCGGCTCTGTTCAACGAGCATTTCGATGAACTCCCGGCGTTCTTCCTCCGCAAAACTCTCCCACGACCCGTGAAGCTCTTGAGCCATGCCTGAAACGACCGTAAGGGGGGTTCGCAACTCGTGCGAAACCGAAGCGATGAACTCGTCCTTGGACCGAACGAGCGCTTCGAGTCGCTGGCGCGACCTGCTTCGCTCGATCGCTGCCGCCAGAACGGTGGCGATCAAGGCGAGGAAGCTCACATCATCGTCGTGGAAGGCATCCTCTGTTGTGCAATACGCCCACAACGATCCGAACTGCTCCTCAGCGCCCGGAATGGCAACGTTGACGGCACTGGCCATGTCGTGTGCAGCGAGGGCCGGAGCCATGTGCTCCATGTCTGGCTGGCCACGGAGGACGATCGGAGCTGCGGACCCCAGAGTTCGGTTGGCGAGAGGCGTCGTCACGGCCTCCGTGTCGCCACCGAGGCCGGATGAGGCGCGCGTCGCCATGCCCCGGTCGGCGATGCTCTCGACAACGGCCGCGCCGCTGATGCCCAGCACCTCGACGACCTTCTCGATTGCCGAATCGAATACGTCGACGATCTCTCCTCCTTCGAGGGCCTTCTGACCCAGACGCGCCACGGCCTCTTGCTGGAGAGCCCTCGTCCGCAGCGCCTTCTCCATGTTGTGTCTCTCCGTCACATCGACGAGAGCGCCCTCGTAGAAGGTCTCGTCACCCTCGTGGACGACGCGCGCTGAATCCCGAACCCAGATCGTTTCACCGGTGGAGCGCTTCAGGGAGGACTCGAATCCGACGATCACCTGGCGCTCGTCGAGCTCTCTGTGGACCTCGTCGCGTTTCGACGACTCCGTGTAGTAGTCCGTCGAAACATCGCCGACCAGCTTCTGCAGCGGCGTGCCGAGAAGTGCTGCCAGAGCCGGATTGGCGTCCAGAATCGTACCGTCCTTCTGAGTCCGGTACAGCGCCACCGGAAGACGCTCGAAGAGGCTTCTGTATCGCTCCTCGCTCTGGCGGAGGGCGTCCTCGGCGGCGCGCTGCTCGGTCACGTCGTGGACGAACGCGATGAATCTCGTGGTGTCTCCATCTTCGTCTGTGAGGCCGGAGACGTCGAGGCGCACCCACCGAGTCTCGCTGCGGCTGGTGAGCACGCGCACCTCGAGACGGAATGTCCGCGATCCGTTCTGTACCGAGTCCCGACCTGCGTCGTGGATCAGTTGCACGTCGTCGGGGTGCACCACCTCGGACCAGCGACTCCCGATGAGCATCTCCTCGGAGAATCCCAGCATGTCGCACAAGGAGTCGTTGACCTGCGAGAACGTCGTGTCACGTGCCGTGACCGCGACCGGAGTCGCAGAACCCTGGAAGGCGGTGCGGAAGCGCTCCTCGCTGACGCGCAGAGCCTGCTCCGCACGATGCCGGTCGGTCACATCCACAAGCACGATCTGGACGGCGGGCTTGCCGCGGAACTGCACGGCCGCCATCGATGCGTCGACGAACGACTCGGAGCCGTCCTCTGCCACAACCGTTCGGTTCCGCATCACCACGGTGCCCTCAGCTGCGACGATGTCGTCGAACGTCCGGCGCACCTCGTCGTGGTACTCCTCGGGTAGCCATCCGATGATCGGCTTGCCCACCACACGGAACGCCGGAGCGCCAAACAGATCAAACGTCGCCTGATTGGCGTAGACAACGGTCTCGTCGGCGACGACGAGCACCGGGGTCGGCGCCGACTCCACGAGGGCGCGGTATCGGGCCTGGCTTCGATCGAGCGCGCCCCGCGACGACGCCAGGTACCGAGAAATGCTTCGGAAGACCGCGTAGACGAAACCCAATACGACGATCGCTACCGAAGATGTGATGGCGACTTCCCATGGCTCGCGGAACGACTCGAGGGGGAGCCACCCGGCGGAAGCGAGGGCAGAGAAGGGGACCTTGGCGAGCTCGAACACCACGGCGAGCGAAAGCAGGGCAAGTGAGTTACGACTGTCAACGAGGAAGCCCGCCAGGGCAACACCCCACACCGAGATCACGACACCGAGGATCGGATCGGCGGGGAAGAGGAACCAGGCCATCGTCCCGGCGAGGATGTCGGTGAGGATGGCGGCCTCGAGCCGGCTAACGCCGTTGCCCTCTGGAACCAATGCGGGCAGCAGAGCACCGCTGAGGATGATGGCGACGCCGACGAGACGCGCCTCGGGCCGCGCCACCGCAGCGAAGATCATCACCAGTCCGATAACGACATAAAAACCTGCCCGCAACTCCAAGAGACGCGGGGCGGGCGTCGCCGACTGCTCCTCGGCGAGCGCGATCTCCATGCAACGGTATCGGCCGGATTCCGTTGCCCCGTTAGATGTTCATGCGACGCCGCGCCTCTTCGAGACGGGCCTTCGCGTATGGTCGTCGTCACCGGAGAAAGGCGACGATGGCTCAGGCGTATTTCAGCCCCAAGGTGTTCACATTCTTGAAGGAGCTCGATAGCAACAACAACAAGGAGTGGTGGGAGGCCAACAAGGAGCGGTACATCGAGACGATCCGTGAACCGGCGCTGGCTTTCATCGCCGATTTCGAACCCCAGCTGCACAGCATGTCGCCGCACTTCGTGGCGGACACGCACCTCAACGGCGGTTCACTGATGCGGCCGTATCGTGATGTTCGATTCAGTCGCGACAAAACACCATACAAAACGAATGTCGGCATCCAGTTCCGCCACGAGTCGGGCAAGGACGTCCACGCACCGGGCTTCTACGTCCACATCGAACCAGGCCAGTGCTTCAGCGGCGTGGGAATGTGGCATCCGGAGCCGAAGGTGGCGCGAGTGATCCGACAGAACATCTACGACAACCCCGCGGACTGGAAGAAAGCGACGCGAGGCAAGGCCTTCACAGACACGTGGCACTTGGACACCCACGAAAACGAGATGCTGAAAAGGGTTCCCCGAGAGTTCGATTCGGGCCACGCCTTCGCCGACGACCTTCGCATGAAGAGTTTCATCGCCGGCCGCGACATGTCACAGAAGACCGTGACGTCTTCGGATCTCGACGCTCAACTGGGGGCATCGTTCCGCAAGGCATCTCGGCTCACGGAGTTCCTCTGCAGCGCGGTCGGGATTCCGTACTGAGGCCTCATAACGTCCGACGTCACAAAACGTCGCCGCCCCGACATTTCGCGGCCTGTGAGCTGCCACCGGCTGTTCTCCCCGCAGGACACTGCGAAAGGAGATAGACATGGCAGTGGCATTTGACAGGTTGACCACCCCCAACGACGTCTCGGATTATTCGATCGACACCGGGCACCGACAGATCGGGCTCGGAGCCGGGCTGGTCGGGCTCATGATCGCGATGGCCGTCGTGATCATCGGTCTCGTGGCCGCCAACGAGCTCACCCAGGGCAACGACGAGACCGTTGCCGAGCTCGTAGCCGTCGGTTTCGGGTTGAACACGGTCGCCCTGGCCACCCTGAAAGTCGGGATCGCCATCGTTCTGATCGGCATCTTGGTGCGGCTGTGGTTGCGGGTGGAGAGCATCAAGAGCTCACTCCCCGCGCTCAAGGCCGACGCGGGGGACCAAACGGTCAAGACGGGCGATATCAATACCCCGTACGGCGCCGCCACCGTTGGCACGGACGTTCCCAAGGCGCTCCCGATTCATCGGATGGCGCGCACGATGTGGGCACCAATGCTGGTGATGGGATACATGGCAGTAGTTGCCGGATTGATCATCTCGTTCGTGTGGGCCGGCAATGTCGGGACCAGCACCGGCGTCGGCGCCTCGGCGTGGACCCAGGGCCTCCAGTTCCTCGGTGAAGGCATGGTCCTTGCCGGGATCTCTTTCTTGCTCGGCTCAATCCTGGCCGGCCTGCGAGAGGGCGGAGGACAGGTGCAGGCGGCACTCGGCGTTCCCGTGAAGACACTCAAGATGCCGAACACCGCCAAGGCGTTCGTGGCGCTGATGATGGCCGGTCTGATGGTTTCGATCGTGCAGTTCATCCTCTATCTGATCACGATCGGCTTCGACACGCTTCAGGACGTGCAAACCTGGTTTGCGTTCCTGGGACCGTTGCGTGAGTTGGGGCTCGGTCTCCTACTCGCGGGCATCACGTTGGCACTGGCCACCATCGCCAACGTGCTCGGTTTCCAGTTCTGGCGGATTCGCGACATCGTGAAGACCGGCCGGTAGGAGGGAGGAATCATGACAACCACATTCATCACAACCGGATTCGAGACCCAGACCACCACCAAGGCTCCGGACCGCATCCTTCCCCAGAAGGCAGGTCGGGCTCTGTGGGCGCCGATGCTGGTAATGGCCTTGATGGGATTCGCCGTCGGCATCATCTTGGCAATCGTGCGAGCGGTTGAGGTCAACGAAGCGACCGATCCGCAGTTGATCGCGGCGCTGAGCCACTTCACCACGGCAGCGATGTTCATCGGGTTCGCCTCGGTGTTCGCCGCCATCTCATTCGCTATCGCCCGCATCCTGGGCGAGTTCCGCGTCGGCGGCGGCAGTGTCCAAGAAGCCGCCGGCGTCTCGGTGAAGACGCTCAAGATGCCCAAAACAGCCAAGGGCTTCATCATCTTCATGATGATGGCGATGATGCTCATCCTCGCAGCCGTGGTCGCCCACATAGTCGTCGGCATCCAGACGAACAGCGGCGACCTGTCACTGCTCGACTCCGAGCAATGGGCGTTGTGGCTCGAAGCGGCACGCCGCTTCGGCGTTTCGCTCTACCTGTTCGGCATCACCCTCGGGCTGGCAGCG
>JAUVPA010000018.1 GCA_030598905.1 Acidimicrobiia bacterium | reverse complement strand
TGGAAGAGACCGGACCCGTGAGCCTCGGGCAGCATGCCCACATCGATGTGGAGCGGGCGGATGTCCGTGAGTCCTCGACCGTCCATGCGGACGCCGTCCGTGACCACTCGCTCGCGCATCACGCTCTTCTGAACGCTGCGGAAGGCTGCCTTCGCCGTCTTCAGCGCGTCGGCATCATCTTCGTCGATGCTCAACTCGGTGAAAGTTTCCTCTCGCGCCGCGGACTCGGCCTCGAGACGCTCCCGCTTGTCCACGACCGTGCCGATGGCGACGAGCTTGGGTCGTGCGATGGCGTCTACGCGGTCATAGAGCTCTTGGCTGTAGGCCTCGATGTAAGTCCACTCACGCGGCTCCGGGTCGCCCACCTTCTCTCGAAGTTCGAGCTGGAGGTCGATGAGGGCTCCAATATGACCCTTGGCCACTTCGAGACCCTGGGCCACCGTGGCTTCGTCCGAAGCCGGGGCGCCGGCCGTCATCAAACGATGGCCGTTCTCGGTCGCGCCCGCTTCGACCATGGCAATGTCGACCTCACCAGAGTTGTTGCGCTTCCCACATACGACGATCTCGAAAACGGCGTCTTCGAGTTGTTCGTACGTCGGGAACGCCACCCAATCGCCGTCGATCAGGGCGAGCCGGACAGCGCCGATTGGCCCCTCGAAGGGAATATCGCTGAGCGTGAGCGCTCCGGACGCCGCGTTCAACGCAGGAACGTCGTAGGCGTGGATCAGGTCGGCAGAGAGAATGGTGGCAACGACGTGGGTGTCGTGGCGGTAGCCATCCTTGAAGTTCGGGCGGAGCGGCCGGTCGATCAGGCGAGCCGTCAGCGTCGCCTTTTCGGTAGCGCGTCCTTCGCGGCGGAAGAACGAACCGGGGATCTTGCCAACGGCGTACATACGTTCTTCGATGTCCACGGTGAGTGGCAAGAAGTCGATGCCTTCGCGAAGGCGGGTGGAGGCGGTCGCGGTGACGAGCACCTCGGTGTCGCCGATCCGGGCCACAACGGCTCCGTCGGCGAGTTGTGCGAGCTGTCCGGCGCGGAACTCGAAGTCCACAGCACCGAAACGCCCACTTACGGCAGATTCTGCCAAGGGTTTCTCCTTTGATTGTGAAGAGGAGAGCACCCAATTGGCAGTCGAAGAGGTTCAGAAACTCGGTCTGAGCCCCCACTACTGACAACTGGGATTCGTCTCTCCCTCTTGTCCTGCAGCGACGCCAGACACGAAGGAAGGTGGCCGGAGAGCCGCCCTCGGATCCTTCGTCAGCGTCGCAGTCCCAGCTTTGCGATCAGGGACCGGTAACGCTCCACGTCTTGATCCTGGAGGTACCGGAGCAAACGCCTGCGCTTGCCGACCATCATCAGCAACCCCCGCCGACTGTGATGATCCTTGTTGTGGATCTTCAGATGTTCGGTGAGATGGTTGATGCGTTCGGTGAGCAAGGCAACCTGGACTTCCGGCGAGCCGGTGTCAGTGCCGTGCGTGCCGAACTCTTCGATCACGGTCTGGGTGTCCTTCACGGAGGTCTTTCCTTCGCGAGTGAGTACGCGGGCGAACGCCCGGAGGGAGGCTACTAGCTGTTAGTCGTTAGTCGTCAGCAAGCACCGGCTACGCAGCGAAAGGCACAAGAGGTCACATCGCTTTGGCGGCGCCGGTGCCGCCGCCACGGCGGCCGGGACCGATTCGACGAGGTGGCGGGTCCCAGCTCTGTGATTCGTCGGGCCAAACACACGAACCGGGCTCGTTGGCCTCGGCCATGATGCAATCGGCGACCACGTCGCTGTGCATCACCGAACCGTGGGCTTCGCCGATCCTGGCATACGCGTCGCCGAGGTTCCACGGCCAGGCGAAGGGGTGGGGACCGCCATCGTCGAGGTCGTACACCCTCATGTCCTCAGGAATGTCGAGGAAGTTCGTGATGAGAGCATCGGGATTGCGGACGGCGATGACCTCGACCCCACCGCCATCACCCAGGTGATCGCGCAGATCGACGCACCTGAACCAGGTGCACTGCTGCGCGGTGAACTTCCCGTTGTCGGCGACGGGGCCGAAGAGGTAGCCGAGGCGCTGTAGGCCTCCCAATGCGCCACCGCTGATCGGTGAATCGAGCAGCGCCGCGCCGCCGACCTCCTCGACGGCGATCGCCGGCGTGCGGTCCCAACGGGAGAGCATCTCGGTGATGACTGCGCCGCCCTTGGAGTGACCGACGAGGTAGATCTCGTCGTGGGTCTCAGCCAGCGCATCGAGATAAGCGTGGAGTGCCCCGGCGGCCTCCGAGGTCACCGCCCATCGTGCTGCTTCTCGGTGCTCGGCGTCCATCCACACCCAGCGGTAGTCAAAGGCTGCCACCTGCTCGGCGTCGATCCCCATACGACCGATGAGGTCGTCGAAGTCCTCGGGGGCGCCGCCGTGACCGGGGACGAAGACGAACAGTGGCTCGTCCTCCTCGCGACGCCTCACCCGCACGAGCTGTACACCGGCAGCTGCGGCAGTCCCACCTAGGCCCAGGCCCACCGGCGTAGGCAGGATCGGAGCGGGCGCCGACGGTGGTGCCCGGTGCCCCGATTCGATCGGAGCCAAGCGGAGCCCATCGGCAGGAACGGGGTTCGCCACCACCGCCAGAGCCGCAACAAGAACCAGGAACACAGGAAGCCCCTCTTCTCGAGGAAGGCGGGGCTGATGCGACCTTGCGTCAACGCTCGGGCGGCGTCAAGGGGTCTGTGCAAGGACGGCCTTTGCTGCGGCGACGTCGGCATGGATCTGGGTCACGAGGGCGTCGACCGATTCGAACCGCTGTTCCGGTCTGAGGTGGCGAATCAGCGCGACGTCGATGACGGCGCCATAGATGTCCTGAGTGAAATCGAAGAGGTGCACCTCGAGTGTGAGAGTTGAACCGTCGAACGTGGGCCTCACCCCGATGTTGGCGACACCGGCGACGGTCGCACCGCCGATCACGGCCCGTCCGGCGTAGACGCCTCGGGCCGGCACGGCCACCGCGGGGTCGGGGATGATGTTCGCAGTGGGAATGCCGATGGTTGCACCTCGGCCCTCCCCACGGACAACCTCGCCGCGTAACGTGTACAAACGTCCGAGGAGTTCCGCCGCAGCTTCGAGCTGTCCTGATTCGATCGCGCTGCGTATCCGCGATGAGCGAACTTCGGAACCATTCATGGTGATGGGGGCCACGGCCGAGACCGAGAAGCCATATGTCTCCCCGAGGCGTTCGAGCGTTTCAACCGTGCCTGCGGCGCGATATCCGAAACGGAAGTCCGCTCCGACGGCCACACTTCTCGCCTTCAGGCCATCAGCGAGATAACCGGCAGCGAAGGCCTCGGGATCGAGTGAACGTAGTCGCTGATCGAAGTCAACGAGAGCAGCAATCTCGATTCCGTGCGCTTCCAGCAACTCCAGGCGCTGGTCCAGTGTTGCCAGCAGCGGCGGTGGGCCTTCGGTGGATAGAAGCCCGGCTGGATGGTTTCGGAAGGTCAAGACGGCCGGAACTAGGTTGTCGCCTTCGGTCACAGCCGAGATGACGGCTTGATGCCCGGCATGGACTCCATCGAATACACCGACGGCAGTGGCTGTCGGCTCGCGGTGATTCCAGCCTTTGGGTGGCCCAGTGAGCACCTTCATGCGGTCACCACCTCGGCTCGAGCCATTCCACCTTCGAGTCTGTACACAGCCAGCAATTCACCCGATGTATCCAGGATGCGAACCAGTCCAGCATCGGTACGACCGCCCATCGCAGCAGTCGGCATCGCAAGACCGTGGCGCACGGCATCACCGAGATCGTTCCCGGCCGTAACTGCAGGCAAATCGGCCAGCGCCTCCGCCGGATCGACGATCGCCTGCTTGATCTCGGAGGCATCTGCCTCGGCGATGTTGATAGCGTCGGCAACGTCGAGCGATCCGTTTCGCACGCGGCGCAACTGATCGAGATGGGCACGGCCTCCGAGACTCCGCGCGAGATCATCGGCCAGAGTGCGTACATAGGTTCCCGTAGTGCACACCACTCGGAATGTCACCTCGGGGAAGTTGGAAGGCGCGAACTCGGTCAACTCGAGTTCGACGATGGTGACCGGTCGAGCCTCCCGATCGACTTCCCTCCCCTCGCGAGCAATCTCATAGAGACGCCTGCCCTCGACCTTGCGCGCCGAGACCATCGGCGGAATCTGCATGATCTCGCCCCGAAAGCGGTCGAGCGCCGTCCGAACATCTGACTCATCGACGTTCATCGGCTCCCTCGACAGGATGGCGCCATCGGCATCGAGTGTGTCGGTCGCCACTCCAAATACGGCACGGGCGACGTACTCCTTTTCGAGATGTTGGATGAAGCGGAGCAGCCTCGTGCTGCGACCGATTCCAAGGACGAGTAACCCTGTGGCCATCGGGTCGAGACTTCCGGCGTGCCCGACCTTGCCGGGAGCAAGACGCCTCACTGCGGCAACCACGTCATGCGACGTGACTCCAGCCGCCTTGTCGACCAAGAGGAAACCGGAAGGTGCGCCACTCACGTCAGGAAGGATCTCACGGCAGCGATCGCGCCATCGGCCGGACCGCTGAAGGTGAAACCAGCAGCGTTGTGGTGGCCTCCTCCGCCGAGTTCTTGGGCAACCGCCGAGACGTCGACCCTGCCCCGCGAGCGAAGGCTTCCCTTGAAGACGTTGGAGTCGATCTCCTTGAGGAGACACGCGACGTCGGCCTCGCGAGCAATACGGACGAGGTCGATCAGCGCGTCGGTCTCCTCGTAGGGAACTCCGGCCTGGCGGATGTCGTCCTGAAAGAGCACGGACCACACGAGACTGTGTTCGGCATCGAGAACAGCTCGATCCATCACGGCTGCAACGACCTGGTAGTAAGAGAACGAAGCCTCTTCGAAGAGACGCTGACCGATGAGATCGTGGGGGACGCCGATGTCGAGGAGGGCCGCAGCCACCTCGTGGACATCGGCCGATGTCGAGCTGTACTGGAAGCGCCCCGTATCGGTCACCAGACCCGTGTATAGAGCAGTCGCACAGGCCTGATCGATCGGCCATCCGAGCTCGACAAGCACGTGATACACGAGCTGGGTGGTCGCCGCAGCATCCGGATCTACGTAGACAACGTCTCCGAACCCGCTGTTCGATCGATGGTGATCGATGACGAGAACGAGCTCGGCGGCGGAAGCAGCCGGAGCGATTGAACCGAGCCGATCGGCAGCGGCGGTATCGACGGCGACGAAGAGATCGATGTCGTCGGGCAACTCGCCGGGAGATACGAGTGGACTCTGGTCGAGGTACCCGAACTGACTCTGCAAGACAAACGGCTCACCGAACGACGCCCACGCCTGCTTTCCGGCCTTTCGTGCCGCGTGGGCCATACCGAGCATCGACCCCAGCGCATCGCCGTCGGGTCCCACGTGGCCGGCGATCAGGATCCGATCGGCGGCGCGTAGCGCTTCGACGGCGGCCGCCCGACCTCGAGAATCATTCGTCATCAGTCAACTCCTGCAGGATCTCGGTGATACGGAGCCCCTCCTCGATCGAATGGTCGAAATCGAAGCGCAGCCGTGGTGTGTACTTGAGCCGAACCTCCGATGCAACGACGGCTTGGAGATGTGTTGCCGCATGTTGCAGCCCTGAAGCCGTCTCCGATCTCTCCTCATCCGAACCCATCGCCGAGAAATACACGATGGCGTTTCGCAGATCGGGAGCCGCGTCGACCTCGGTGATCGTGACAAATCCGATCCGGGGGTCCTTCAGCTTGGGCACCTCTTCGGCGATGACCTCGCGCAGCGTCTCGTTGACCTTGCGCATGCGGGCGGTGGGCTGTTTTCTCATGACAACGGTTCCTCGAGGTGTGCGACGTGCGTCGAGAGAACCTCGATACGCTCCTCAGCATCCAGGCTGCGCCTCACCGCGTGCAGGATACGGTCGAGTTGGCCTGGGCTGTTGGCGACTGCTGCCACGCCGATTGTCGAGCGTTGCCACAGATCGTGATGGTCCACTTCCGCGACGGATACGTGATGTGTGCGCACCAGTCGGCCAATCACAGCTTTGATCACGTGACGCTTCTCCTTGAGTGATGCCACGGCAGGAAGACGAAGGTTGGCCTCGAGAACGCCAGCGTGGATGATGGCCACGCCGAGCTCAGGTCCGAGCGACCTCGCGCACCTCGTACGACTCGATGGTGTCGCCTTCCTTCACATCTCGGAAGTTCTCCAGCGCGATCCCGCATTCGAAACCCGTGTTCACGCTCTGGACATCGTCCTTGAAGCGCCGCAGCGAGACGACGCGGCCGTCGTAGACGACCACGCCATCGCGTACCAGGCGGGCGCGAGCGTTGCGGTTGATCGTGCCTTCCGTGACGTAACAGCCGGCGACCATCCCGTACCGAGGAGCACGGAAGATGGCACGTACATCAGCAACGCCGAGGAACGACTCGACCTCGTCCGGAGCGAGCTCACCAACGAGAAGCGTCTCGATGTCATCGAGCAGCTCGTAGATGATCGAGAACGTGCGAATGTCTATGCCGCGCTCTTTTGCTGCCGCTCGCGCCTGAGCATCGGGACGAGCATTGAATCCATAGACAATGGCGTCGGAGGCCTCAGCCAGCATGATGTCGTTGGCATTGATGCCGCCCACAGCGCCGTGAATCGCCGTGACGTACGCGTCGTCGCGGCGGATCTTGCCGACGGCGTCTCGAATGGCCTCGAGGGACCCATGGGCGTCGGCCTTGACGATGATCCGAAGCTCGGCATGGTCGGCCGTGCGGAGCTGCTCGATGAGCTGACCGAGCCGCTCCGTCGCTGTGGGAACGGTGAGGTCTTCACGCCGCATGGTGTCGGCCCGCTCAGCAGCGGTCTTGCGAGCCGTTCGCTCGTTCTTGACCACCTCGAACATGTCACCGGCAGTGGGTACGTCGTCCCATCCCATGATGACCGCTGCTGAACTCGGGCCAGCGGCCTTCAGCTGCTCGCCCTTGTCGTCGAACATCGCCCTCACCCGCCCGCTGACCGGGCCGGCAACGAGAGCATCGCCGCGTTTGAGCGTCCCGCGCTGCACGATCACTGTCGCCACGGGCCCACGTCCGACCTCGAGTTGCGCTTCGATCACCGTCCCGATGGCCGGAGCCTTCACATTGGCTTTGAGCTCCTCCACTTCGGCAACGAGCGAGATCATCTCGAGCAGGTCGTCGATGTTCGTCGCGTTCAGCGCCGACACTTCGATAGCCGGAACGTCGCCGCCGAGCTCTTCGACCACGATCTCGTGCTGCGTGAGCGCGGCGCGCACGGCGTAAGGGTCGGCCGATTCCAGATCCATCTTGTTGATGGCAACGATGATCGGAACCTTCGCCGCCTTGGCATGGTCGATGGCCTCGACCGTTTGTGGCATCACGCCGTCGTTGGCCGCCACGACCAGGATGACGATGTCCGTCACCTCTGCTCCCCTGGCCCGCAAGGCAGTGAACGCCGCGTGACCGGGCGTATCGATGAACGTGATGCGGTTGCCGTTCCGCTCCACCTGGTAGGCACCAATGTGCTGCGTGATGCCTCCGGCTTCCCCGGCAACAACGTCGCTCTTGCGGATGGTGTCCAGGAGCTGTGTCTTTCCGTGATCGACATGTCCCATCACGGTGACGACGGGAGGGCGAACCTCGAGCGTCGCAGGATCATCCTCGAACTCGACGATGTGGCGCTGCCGAGGTTCGGCTTCTTCCTCTTCTTCGACGTCAGAGACGAGGACCTCGTAGCCATATCGCGAACCGAGCTCCTCGAGAGCCTTCACCGGTATTTCACCACCACCGGGCACCATCTCGCCCATCTCCATGAGCGTCCGCCCGATGTCGCTGGTCCGCTGACCGACCAATCGACCGAACTCATGGACGGTGATCCCGGGATCGACGAGGAGCACATTGTCTTCGGGAGCTTCCGTTCCCGAAGCGCCATCGGCTGGCGGCTCTTGGCCCTCGGCTTCTTCGGCTACAGACTCTCGGGTATCGGCCACCGCCTTCGACTTCTCGAGAGCTGGCTCGTCGGTCAATGTCTCGGTGGATGTCTCGGCGGGTGCCGATACCTGATCGCCGACTGCCGACTGCTCTTGGTATGACAGCTTGACCAGCTCAACCGAGTCGTCGTCGAGTCCGGACGAAGCCGTTTTCACGTCGATCCCGAGATCCTGGGCACGCGCCAACACGTCCCTCGACTCAAGATCGAGATCCTTCGCCAGCTCGTAGACCCTCACCGCTACTCCTCTTCTGCCGAGCCCGGTTCAACGGAGCCGGCATCCTCAGTGGCCTCGCCCGAGGCGCCTTCATCGCTTGGGTCGCCTTCGGAGCTCGATGTTTCGCCGTCTTCCGATGCGTCGGAGGTTTCTCCAGCGGTATCGATGGCCGGCGTGGTGCCGACCTCAGTGGCGTCGTCGCTTTCGGAGGCGGAATCGGCAGTGTCCTCTGCGTCGCCCGCGTCTGCAGCTTCGGGTTCCTCGGCTGTCTCTACCTTCGTCGTTTCGGTTGTCTCGCCTTCCGCAGTCTCTTCTTCGACAAGACCGAGATCCTGGCTCTCCGATTGGATGTCGATGCGGTATCCGGTCAACCGAGCTGCGAGGCGGGCGTTTTGGCCCTCCTTGCCGATCGCGAGGGAGAGCTGGTGGTCGGGAACGATGACCACGGCAACCATATCGTCGTCGTCGAGGCGAACTTCCTTGACCCGAGCCGGACTCAGCGCTTCGGCGATGAACGACGGCATGTCATCGCGCCATTCCACAATGTCGACCTTCTCGCCGCGCAGTTCGTTGACGACCTGACGGACGCGCGATCCGCGGGCTCCGACACAGGCGCCCACCGGGTCGACGTTCGGATCGTTGGAAGCAACAGCGATCTTCGTTCGATGGCCCGGCTCTCGTGCGATGGCACGAATCTCGACATCACCGTCGACCAACTCCGGTACTTCCAACTCGAAGAGCGATCGAATGAACTCGGGGTGACTGCGCGAGATCACGATTTGTGGCCCCTTGCCCTCTCCGCGAACCTCCAGAATGTAGGCCTTGACACGATTGCCGCGCTCTAGACGCTCATAGGGAATCCGCTCGGACGATGGCATGATCGCCTCAGCGTCACCGAGGTCGAGGATCGCGTACCGGTGATCGGACTGCTGAACGATCCCGGTAACGAGGTCGCCCTCGCGACCCTCGTAAATGTCGAAAACCTGCTCCCGCTTCGCATCGCGGAGGCGCTGCATGATGACCTGTTTCGCGGTCTGTGCCGCGATGCGACCGAAGTCTTCGGGAGTGTCTTCCCACTCACGGGTCACGTTGCCGTCTTCGTCGAGCTCCTGGCCGTACACCGTGATCTCTCCGGTGTCGGGGTCGATTGTGACACGGGCCTCTTCGGCCGCTCCCGGCGTGCGTTTGTATGCCGAGACCAGGGCATTGGCGAGCGCATCGAGGATCACCTCGGCGGGCACACCCTTCTCACGTTCGAGCAGCTCGAGGGCATCCAAGAGGTTGTAGTCCATGGTCTCTCCTACGCCTTCTTGCCCGGCCGCGCGTTCTTTTCCCAAACAAAGACCGTGCGTGCCGAGGCGACGGTGTCGTAAGCGATGTGATGCAACTCTCCGTCCACGTCAATCTCGAAGCCGGCGGCGTCGGCTGCGGTCAGAATTCCGCGAAAGCTACGTTCACCATCGATCGGACTGTGCACCTTGAGCTTGATCTCACGCCCAAGTGCTTTTTCGTAGTGGCGAGGTCGACGGAGCTTGCGTTCGAGTCCCGGTGACGTGACCTCGAGCGTCCACGAACCCGCCATCGGATCGTCCTCGTCGAGGAGACGAGATATGCCACGGGATACTTCGGCGATCCGGTCGACGCCGAGATCCTTCGAATCCAACACGACGCGCACGACTCTGCCGCTGCCGACGAGCTCGATATCGTCGAGCTCAACACCCTCCGCAGCGACGTAGGGCTCAACCACAGCCCAGAGATGCTGGTTTGTATCGGCCGTACCGGTGGTGGCCACATCATCTCCTCACGCCGAATCCTTGATCGAACGAGAACCGCGCAAGAAACAAGGTGGGCCACGGCCCACCTCGAGAAGACACGAATCTCGGTTCCGCAGTATAACCCCCGGAGAGGCTCTTTCTGTTCCCTCAGATCCCCGGTCGCTGCGACACGACGCTGTCCATGAGGTGCGAGATGACATCAGCAACGGGTACGTCGATCGCCTCGCTGGTGCGCCGTTCGGCGACCTCCACGACGCCCTCGGCAAGGCCTCGGGGACCGACGGTGACCCGGTAGGGAATGCCGATCAGCTCGGCGTCCGTGAACTTCACACCGGGCCGGGCATCGCGATCATCGAGAATCACGTCTAGCCCGGAGGCAATGAGGCTCTCGTAGATATCGGCTGCTGCACGAAGCGTGTCATCGTCCATCTTCACGACGGTCACCACAACCTCATACGGAGCGATGGACACCGGCCACACGATTCCTCGATCGTCATGGTTGGCCTCTACGCACGCGGCCATGTTGCGTTCGACACCAATGCCGTACGACCCCATCACAAGTGTGACCTCTTTGCCGGCAGCGCCCACGACGGACGCGCCGAGCGCTGCGGCGTGCACGGTGCCGAGCTTGAAGATGTGGCCGACCTCGATGGCGCGGAACACTGCCAGCGGCTCGCCGCACTCGGGACAAGGCTCCCCGGATTTGACGATCCGCAAGTCCAACCACTCGATGCCGTCGATATCCCTCTCGACATCGACGCCCCGAATGTGATGGCCGTCGACGTTGGCGCCCGTCGTCATGTTCTTCCGGCCCGCCAGCGCATGGTCGGCGACGATGCGCATCCCGGATACCCCTACGGCGCCAAGGCTTCCGGCGTCGGCTCCCAGCAGGTCGCGAATCTCGTCTCCATGAGCGGGACGCACATCGATGGACCCTGTGCCATCCATGAGTTTCTGCTCGATCAGGTCGTGGTCACCTCGCAGGATCACCAGGACGGGCAGCTCACTCACGATGTACACGAGCGTCTTGATCTGCCGGTTGGCATCGGCTCCGCCATCGAACTCGACGAGGTCCCGGATGGTCTTGACGCCCGGGGTCGCAAACTGCACAGGGGACGTCGGGCCTTCATCGTCATCGATTGGGTCGAGCCTCGAGGTCGCCTTCTCGACGTTCGCGGCGTAACCACAATTCGAGCAGTGGGCCACGTCGTCCTCACCGGCCGGTGACGCCACCATGGACTCCACTGACTCCTTGCCGCCCATCGCTCCCGATGAGGCTTTCACCGCGATCGACTCCATCCCCAGTCTGGAGAAGATCCTCCGGTAAGCGTCGTAGTGATTGTCGAACTGCTGATCGAGGCCTGCTTCGTCGACATCGAACGTGTATGAGTCCTTCATCGTGAACTCCTTGACGCGCAGCAGTCCCGACCTCGGCCGCGGCTCGTCCCGGAACTTCGTCTGTATGTGGTACCAGAGCTGGGGCAATTGCCGATAGGACGTGAGCTCGGTGGCGACCGTCGTGAAGATCTCTTCGTGCGTGGGGCCGAGCACCAGCTCCGTTCCCCGATGGTCCTGCACCGTCAGCAGGATGTCGGCCATGGTCTCTGTCCTGCCAGTGCGCTCCCAGATGTCGCGGGGGTGGAGCTCGGGAAGAAGAAACTCTTGGCCGCCGATGGCATCGATCTCATCGCGAATGATGCCCATCACCTTGGCGCGAACCCGCACGCCCAGTGGGAGCATCGAATAGCTGCCGGCCATGAGCTGGCGGATGAAACCGCCCCGCACGAGAAGGCGGTGGCTGATCGCTTCGGCATCGGACGGATCATCACGCAGCGTCGGGATATGGGCTTGTGACCAGCGCACGGGCCTCCAGGCACTCGAGGTCGGCGCAGCTTAGGGGCTACGAAGAGGGACGGAACAACCAGCGATTGTGACTCAGAGCGTTGCAGCCAGCTCGAGTGCTTGCGCCGGATCCATACGTGAGCCTCGTGCCACAAACTCTGCGATTTCTCCCGCGGTGAGCCTGCTCTTCAAGAGTGTCTCGATTCGGGCCACGAGTTGCTCATCGTGCTGGGAGATGCGGCCACCGGCTCGATCCATATAGGTCCCGGAGGCGCCAAGAAATGCAGCCGCTCGCTCGGCGTCTTCGGACTCCATCGCCACTTCGGCGAGCCTTCGCATCGATAACGCGATCCCGCCTGGATTCTGCAATTCGTCGTACCCAGCCAGCCCGGCTCGTATGAGGGTCGCGGCCCTTTTCGTCTCGCCGAGGTGGACCAGCGCCTCTCCGAGATAGTTCGACGACATTGCCGTGCAGTTCTCGTCACCCATCTGCTGGAGTTCCGGAAGCACTCGCTCGAGGCGATCGACGGCTTCTTCCGGTTCTTCCGACATGACGGCGACAACACCGAGCCGACAATGAGCGTGCGGTGTGATCCAGACATCGTTGATCCCATCGACGAGGTCGAGGCTGTGGTTGATCCAAAAGCGGGCGTCTTCAAACCGGCCTTGGTTCGCCATCAGATGCCCGGTGCCGAAAGAGAACCATCCCGCGCACCACGAGTCACCCGTCACTTCGAGCGCGACAAGCGCCTCTCTTGCGACCTTCTCGCCCCGTTCTCGTTCCCCCATCTGGATCAAGGCCGTGCCGAGGGAGAACGTGGTGTACGCCATGCCCCATTCGTCGCCGATCGCCGAGAACAACTCACAACTTTGCTCAAACATGGACGCGGTGTCTTCGCCTGCGTAGGTCGCCGCATCCGCAGACAGTGTCATCGCCCAGGGAAGCTCCCAGGAATCGTCGGTTTCGCCCAGGACGCTGAGTGCTCTCTCGATCATCGGACGAACCCCGGCCGGTTTGGCTCTCATCACCTCGATGCAGGCAACGCGTGTCACCAGAAGTGCTCGCGCGGTTTCGCTGGCATGTCCTGCGGAAGCTTCGTAGAGCCGCTCGAACCATTGCATGGCTTCGCGCCAGTGGCCCTGCATCCACCAGAACCAACCCATGGCGGAGGCAATGGACAGAGCCGTCTCGAAGTCAG
>JAUVPA010000043.1 GCA_030598905.1 Acidimicrobiia bacterium | reverse complement strand
CGCCTGGCGGCACGAGGCATCACCAAGGGTTGCAACCCGCCCCTGAACGATCGATTCTGCCCGGGTTCGGTGGTGACCCGAGGGCAGATGGCGGCGTTCATCGACCGTGCCGTGGGACTCCCTGATACAGCGATCGACTTCTTCGGTGACGACGACGGCACGACATTCGAAGAGGCCATCGACCGTTTCGCCGCGGCCGGCATCACGCTCGGCTGCAACCCTCCGGCCAACGACCGGTTCTGTCCCGGCCACAGGATGCGTCGCGACCACATGGCCACGTTCCTCGCCCGTGCACTCGAACTGGAGCCGATTGCCCCGCCTCCGGTGGAGATCGACCACCGCTGGCCACACACCGTAACCGTCATCACCGACTCGGTCGTGCTCGGCGCAAAGCGCTACCTCGAGGAGGGTTTCAGCGATTGGAGCGTCGAGGTGCTCGGCCATCCCGCCTTGATGCTGCATCAGGCCGAAGACGCATACATGAACCCGCCCAACGACTTGGGTTCGATGGTCGCCATGGCCATCGGATACAACTCCTTGTGGCAGGAGAATCGTGAGAACTTCGACAAGTTTTCGGCGAAGTTCGACCGCGAAGCGGACGCGATCATCGCGGCACTGCGGGCGCGTGGGGTGTACCGCATCGGATGGGTCACGCTGCGCGAGCCCTCGGAGGAGGCCATCCAGACACCTCAGCAAATCGACCAGAACGAGCGCTGGGGTTGGTATCTGCCCTACGTCAATGAACGCATCCGCCTACTACCAGAACGCCACGAGGGTGTTGTCGTCCTCGACTGGGCGGCCGTCTCCCAGGGCCCGGGCATCACGTACGACCTCATTCACCTCAACACGGCGGGTGCCCAACTGATGCGAGACACGATCGAAACCGACCTCGGGTTTGGCCCTTGACCGGTCTGGGTCACGCTCGGAGGGCCGCCTCGAGGCAGATGTGGGTGAAGATGGTGAAGAGACCGTCCGGTTCCAGCTCACAGTCACCCTGCAGCCGCTCGACGCCTCTCCGGGTTCCCTTGCCGTAGTCACCGTCGGCCGGTCCCGGATAGAGACCGAGCTCCATCAACCCCTCCTGGATGACTTCTTCGACAAACGTCGGATCGTTTTGGACGGCTTCGGCCAAGGCAGCCTCGGTCTCGGGTCCCACCTCACCGTCGACACCGATGCCCGCATCCTCCTGGAAGGCGGTGACCGCATCCACAGTGATGGGACCGGGTATTCCGTCGACGTCCCCATCGAAGTAGCCGAGCGCCTTGAGTTGGACTTGTGCGGTCGCGATATATGCGGTTGCCGGCTGTGACGGCCCGCTCGTCGTCGTTGTTGTTGTCGTTGTCGACGACGACGACGTTGTGGCTCGAGTCGTCGATGTTGTTGTTGCCGCGACGGTGGTTGATGTCGTCGAACTCGTCTCATCGCTGCCGTCGCTCGACCCGCAACTTGCTACGACGAGCGCCAGCGCGACGACCAGCCCTATGTGCCGAACGGTTCCCATCTCCGCTCCTCTCCACCCGAGCGAGCCGTTGCCATTCCGTCGAATGGGCGGAATTGCCCACCGATCTGCTCGACGCGCGAAAACAAGCCTAACGAAGCAATGCCTCGCGTTTCATATCGATGAGACAAACACAGCTGCGCATACCCTGGACTGCCATGGTTGACATCGAGAAGAAGAACCCATGGGGTGATGCCGAAACTCCTTATGAGCAGATCGGTGGCGACGACGAGGTGCGTGCCCTCGTCGAGGTCTTCTACGACAGAGTCGACGCTTCAGCGCCGTCGCTGCGAGCAATGTTGCCGGTCGACGACACTGTGAGCCGCCAGAAGTTGTACGAGTTCTTGTCCGGCTGGCTCGGTGGACCGCAGCTCTACATGGAGAAGCGAGGCCATCCCCGGCTGCGAATGCGACATCTGCCGTTCCCGATCGGTGAGCCGGAAGTGGACGAGTGGCTGCGCTGCATGGATGAGGCGCTTGACGAACGTGGTGTCGAAGGCGGCCTCCGGTCGTTCTTGGGCGATCGACTCACACAAAGTGCGCACCACATGCGGAACCGCTGAGTCGCTACCGACTCGTCCGTACCATCTCGCCATGCGCGCCATGCGACCCCGTCGAACCGGCCGGCAAACCGACACGGACATGTCTGCTCGCCAGCAGTTCGGGCAACTGACCAAGCTGTTTCGTTTTCTCCGCCCGTACCGGTGGTGGCTGGCCGTTGCCTTTGTTGGTGTCGTCGTCGCCGCGGCGCTCGGCCTCGTGTTCCCGCGGATCATGGGTGGTTTGGTCGACACCGCGCTTGGCGACACCGGGACCACGGCGACTCTCGATCGAATAGCGCTGGCTCTCCTCGGCGTCTTTGCCGTACAAGGTGTCTTCAACTATCTGCGGATCTATGCCCTTTCCGTTGTGGGTGAGGGTGTTGTGGCCGATCTGAGGCGGTCCGTCTACGACCGAATCGTGAGGCTTCCCGTCCCGTTCTTCGATGTACGCCGAACCGGTGAGATCACATCGCGCCTGACATCGGATGCGGCCGTTGTGCAGAGCACCGTGTCGTCTTCGGTCGCCCAGACTTTGTCGCAGGGCATAACGCTCGTTGGAGGGGTTGTGCTTCTCATCGTGATCAGCCCCGTCCTCTCATTGGCGGTACTCACCTTCCTCCCCATTGTGATCATCGCAGCTGCGATCTTTGGACGGCGGCTGAACCGCATCTCGACGGAATTTCAGGATGAGATCGCAGAAGCCAACGCGCTTGCCGACGAGTCCATCGCCTCGATCCGCGTTGTGAAATGGTTCACGGCTGAAGGTGACACGGTCAGGCGCTACAACAAGGCGATCCGCAGCTCCTATGCCGTGGCGCTGAGGCGGGCGAGGCTGCGAGCACTGTTCGTGCCGTTCGTCACGTTCGTCGGATTCGGGACCTTGGCTTTGGTTCTGTGGGTCGGAGGCAGACTCGTGCTGAACGAGGCACTGACCCCGGGTGAACTGGTTTCATTCCTCCTGTACACGCTCGTCGTTGCCGGTGCCATCGGAGCGTTCACCGGTCTCTACTCTCAGCTGCAGGAGGCGCTCGGGGCGTCACAGCGGATCTTCGAGCTCCTCGACCAGCCGGCCGAGCTCCCGGCGCCGCAGCAACCCTTGGTGCCCGATTCTTCGGATGGGTCCGTTGTGTTCTCCGACGTCTCCTTCACCTACCCGGGCCGGGAGATCGAAGTGCTTTCCGGCGTCAACTTGACGATCGCCCCGGGAGAAACGGTGGCGCTGGTCGGGCCGTCCGGCGCAGGGAAGTCCACCTTGACCCAGCTCATCCCGAGGTTTTACGACGCAACCTCGGGAGAGGTTCTCGTCGACGGTGTCGACGTGCGTTCCCGGGAACTGGGGGCACTCCGAGCCACGATGGCGGCAGTCCCTCAGGAAGTGCAGCTGTTTTCGGGCTCTATCGCGGAAAACCTCCGCGTCGGGTGGCCGGAGGCAGCCGATCCCGACCTCGTTGCGGCGGCGATCGCCGCCAACGCCCACGAGTTCATCACCGGCTTCCCCGATGGCTACGAGACCGTCGTCGGTGAGCGCGGAGTGCAGCTGTCCGGTGGACAGAGACAACGTGTCGCCATCGCTCGCGCAGTGCTCGCAGATCCTCGAATTCTGATCCTCGACGAAGCCACGAGCTCGCTGGATGCCGAATCTGAGGCGCTTGTCCAAGACGCTCTCGACCGGCTCATGGAATCGCGGACGACGCTTGTCATCGCCCATCGCCTCAGCACCGTGCGTGCCGCCGATCGGATCGTCGTGCTTGCGGCCGGCGCCATCGCCGAGGAGGGGACTCACGATGAGCTCGTGGCCGCCGGTGGGCTGTATACGGAGCTCTCGGCCCGTCAACTGGTGGCGGCGACCTAGCTCACGGCCGTCTGCGTAGGGCGAAGAGTGGTAGCGACCCGTAACCCTTGGCCGTCGGCATCGTCCCGACGTACTGACAGTCGTAGTCGCGGTCGCGGGCAAGCATGGCGAGTGCGGCGAACGGATGCGTCGTGTAGATCTCGCCTTCCGGAGTGCGGGGCTCGATGCGGGCGGTCTGGGTGACGCCGGCACCATAAAACAGTCGAGAGCCGGCGATGGGATCCCAACCGTCGAAGACGGGTGTGGCGTGTGCCGCGACGCGCATTCCGCGAAGTGTCGGTAGACCCATCGCCCCGAAGTCCATGTCGCCGATTCGATCCTGGAGGGCAAGAGCGCAATCCGCGGCCGCACCGATGTCGTCGAGAACCAGGTAGAGGCTGTCGCCCCACGTGCGGCCGCTGAGAAGCTGGGCCTTGAAAGGCTCGATGGCCGCTGCAAGGCCGCCCATCACATTGTCCTGAAATACGATGAGCTGGGCATCGGTGAGCGTGGAGAACCCGGCGAAGTCGGCGTAGACGATGCTGCGAATTCGTCGCACCGGCTTGGCCTTTGAACTCGTACCTCCTGTTGAACCCGGCTCCACATGGATGACGGTCGACGTGCGCCCAGTGGCGTGCCAGTGGGTCACGTCGACTGCGGTCCCGGCGGTCCCGCCGGTCGGGATGCCGTCTCATACGGCGACCTGGTGGGCTTCCGTTTCCAAGAAACGAGCCCGCATGAGGGCGTCGCCCATTGCGATCCGTGCGCAGAAGTCGAAAAGGACGGGATCGTCGAGGTACTCGCTGTTGATGGCGGTCGTCACCTTCTCGGCCCCGGCGAGGCAGCGCTCGAAACGACGGACCCAATCGGCGCCGGCCGGCGCTACCGAGGTGCGTACGAACTCGACCCGGTCGAATGGCAGAACAACTTGGAGCTCCGCGCCTCGCTCAAGGAGCGCCTCGGCAGCAAGGATGTCGGAACCCGCAGCGAGTGATCCGAAGCCGATGCCGACGTCGAGGTGGTCGAACTCCGCCTCGAGTTTGGCGGCAACGCGGGGCTACTCATCGATCGAGAACCGTCCGACCTGGCCCGCAGGCAGGATGCGGTGACCGCAGAAGTGCACTACCGGTTGGTTGCGGATCGGCGTGAGGATCTCGTCGTCGACGTCGAGAATGTCGCACAACATGCGGAGTTGGTGCAGCGTCGTTGCCCGAGCCGCGTGGTTCCCCACACTCGCTCGCCCGGCCGACTCGAGAGCCGCCGCGGCGCGATCGGTGTCTCCCAGGATCAATGACGCCTCCGCCTCCGATGCGGCGTCCCAGTACTGATCTTCTCGCGGCAAGGCCTCCCAGTCGCCGAGAGAGTCGAGTGCAGCGCGAGCGCAGACAAATGATCGCTTCCGATCGCCGGCAACGACGAACATCGTTGCTGCGTTTCCTGCCAGGTAGGCGGATCCGCCGCGCTCGTACGCCCGGTTGTAGGCCTCGGCCGATCGTCGTGCCCATCCGGAGCGATCTTTTCCGGACGTGCTGAGGGCCATGTCTTTGTCGAGGCGGGCCTTCAATGCCTGGATGTCCTGGGCGAGCCGCGTGGAGATCGTCGAAGGATCGATCGATTCGAGTCCGAGGGAGTCGTAGCGTCGACGGGCCTGGAAGGTCGCGCCGGAGCGTGCCAGGGCGAGGACGGCTGCCCAGCGGAGCTCGGCATCGCCGGCGCCACGGTCGATTGCCGCCGCGGCGACGTCGTAGGCGTGGAGGTACTGGGCGGTGCGGATCAGCTCGCGGACCCGTTCGGCCGGCGCCGGCTCGGAATCGTCTTTGGCACGTTCGGCGCCGAGACGAGCGCGGAAGGTGTCGACGGAATGAAGCGAGACGGTGACGCTGCCCACGGCTCGCACCGACGCCGTCCGGCCAGTGCCGAGGAGAGATGCCAGCTCGCCGAAGTAGCGGCCTGGTCCCAGCTCGGCAACCACTTCCATGGTGCTGTCCGATCTCGTCTTGCATACTTCGACCGTTCCCGATTCGACCCAGTAGACCGTGTCTGCCGGTGCGCTCTCCGCAACGATCACGTCGCCTGCTGTGAAGTTGAGCAACTCGGCCTCGGCCGGCCAGTCGAGCGGTCCTTCTTCGGCTCTCTCGACGAGCTCCGGGTCATGGAGCAAGATTCTCTCCTCGAGGTCGGTCAGCTCGGCCGAGGGCTCGATGCCGAGCTCCTGTCCTAGAAGGTCGCGGACCCGGGCAAACGTGCGGAGCGCTTCGGCCTGGCGGCCGGAGCGGTACAGGGCCAACATCAGCTCGGCCCACAGCTTCTCCCGATAGGGGAAAGCGTCTACGAGTCCGAAGAGCTCTCCGACGACGAGCTCGTGATTGCCCGCACCGAGCTCGGCTTCCATCAGCCACTCGACGACGCTGAGGCGCTCCTCCTCCAGATGACGGGCTGCTTGCTCCGCGAACTCGAATCGGCGCAGATCGACGAGCGGGTCGCCACGCCATTGGGCAAGGGCCTGGCGAAAGCTTTCGGCTGCTGAAGCCGCATGGCCCAAGGTGATGAACTGCCGGCCGCGCTGAGCCTGGCGGCGGAAGCGTTCGAGATCACAGTTGGAAAGGGGGATTCCCAGCCGGTAGCCGCCGCCTTGAGTCTCGATGGCCCCGTCGTCGAGGGCAGCCCGGAGGCGCGAGACGGCGACGTGAAGCGACGATTCTGGAGAGCGCAGTTGTTCGTCTCCCCAGAGGGACTCAACGATTCTGTCGGTGGCGACGACCTCCGGCGCATGGAGAGCCAGGAGGGCCAGAAGAGCCCGCGGGCGGGCACCGGGGATGTCGACCACAGCCCCGGCGCCGTCAACGACCTGAAGAGGGCCGAGAAGCCGCACGTCCACGACGCCGACGACTCTACCGACGACAGGCAGTGCTGTTTCGGTCACCCTGTTCGCTGTGGCGGCCATTCCTGCACCCGTGGTTTCGTGGACGACAGGATGCCGTCTGGTACCTACGAGAGGCTTGCGGTCTGGGCGGGGTCATGTCGTCGACCGTAGGCTGCATCACATGGAGGAGCGCTCGCGATGATCGACCGCGATCGGCCTGATCCTCGGGCGGTCACGACTCTCACTGCCATTGTCGCCCTCGCCATATCGACGACGGTGGTAGCGGTGGCGGCGGGGCTCGTCCTCCTGATCGTCGATGTGGAAGCGGGTAGCAACCTCGAAGCAGCGCTCGGGTTGACGGCCGCCATCTCGGGCATCGTCACCGGGGTTTTGTGGGCGGGCGCTGCCGTTTACGCCCAGATCAAGGGCCTGTGGGGTTTTGCCCCTCAATGGTTTCGGATCGCGGTTGTTGTTGTGCTCGGTGGCCTCCTCCTGATCACCCTTTTCTCCGGAAACGGGATTTGACGGAGGGATCAGCCGGCGATCAGCGCATGGGCGACGGCCTCGATGTCCGGGGCAGAGATGTCCGGAGGTGGATAGCTCGCCGAGAAGACTGCGCCGGGGCGCTCGACGAACGCTGTGTGCATGCCGACGGCGGCGGCACCAGCGAGGTCCCAATCGTGAGCGGCAACCATCCACAGTTGGTCGGGGCTCGCGCCGGCTACCTCGGCAGCGTGGAGGTAGGGAGCTGGATCCGGCTTGAACCGCTCCACCGTCGATACCGAGAGGATGCGTTCGAATTCGGTGTTGATCCCGGCAACCGTGAGCCCGGATACGGCGGACTCGAGATGAGTGTTCGTGAGAGCCATCAGGTTCCACCCGGCCGAGCGGAGCCTCTTCAATCCCGGGACAACCTCGGTGTAGGCAGCCAGTGAAGCCATCACTTCTCGCAGCCGATCGTGCTCATCGGCACCGATAGGGACTCCCCGCGCCGTCCCGACCGCTGAAAGTGCTTGGAGACCAAGGCTCCCGAAGTGCTCGTACCGGCCGGTCGGCGTCACGACGACCGACGGGTGGAGGAGCCGGGCGAACCATTCACGCTTCGCGGCAACGGTCCCGAATAGGTCGAAGAACACCGGATCGAGCGATGCCAGATCCAACATCGTCTCGTTGACATCGAAGACGGCCGTACGCGTCACGTTTCCTTCCTTGGGGGATAGTCGTAGTCGGTGGTCAGAACGCCGAACCGTACAGTGTCTGGAGTCGAGGCCGGCCGTGGCCGATAGCATCCCCTGCCTCATGGGCGCGCACTCAACTCACCCGATCGGCCGGCTCGGCCGCTGGAACGGTGCGCAATGGCTTCCGGTGGAGCCGGGTTCGATCGTTGCTCGCAACGTGCATGTCGTCACGCACGGTTGGGCGCGTGGCCTTGGACCGCAAGTCAAGAAGGCGGGCGGCTTCGTCTTGGTGTGGGACGAACGTGCCGAAACGAGCGAAGGTGCCAGGTTCGATCGCTGGTTCGGGCCGCTTGCCGATGCGATACGGAGCCAGGACCCGGGCTGTGACGTGCTTGCCTTCAGCTGGTGTGATGAGTCGGCCACCGCGCAGGGCGCCGCCAACGGGATCAAGTCACAGCTGCGGACAACGGTGAACGGGCAACGCATGGCCGTTGCGCTCCAGGCTGCGCTCGGCAGCAATGACCAGCAGGTCCACCTCATCGGCTTCAGCCACGGGGCAAAGGTCGTTGCCGTAGCCGCGACGCTGATGCCCGCGGTGCCGCGGCACGTCACACTTCTCGACTCGCCGGAAAACTCGCTGCCCATCATCGGTGGTGCGCTCAACGATCTCACCGCCTATCTGAACGTCCTCGCGCCGGGCAACCTCGATTCGGTCACGTTCGTGGACAACTACCCGTCACATTTCGGGATTCGCTACGGCACAGAGCCGGGACTCGGCGGCGTAGTCGACACCGCGCTCGATCCCGAGAAGTTCCCCCTCGAGACGCCGACACCTCATACATATTCCTACAGCTGGTACCTCGAGTCTGCCGAGCAGCCCGCCAAGCGGGTGGGTTTTGCGTGGTCACCTCTGCTCGCCGACCCGGCTCCGGTTCACTACACCCAGCTGCGCCAGCGCACCCCGGAGGAAGGAGCCGTTCCGGAGCCGTTCGCGCTCGAGTTGTCGCCGGCGATTCGCTTGGGTGGCATCGGTACCAAGGCGATGGAGCGGATCCGGAAACAAGTTGATACCCCGCGGTTGCTCACCGAACCTGGAAAAACGAGGGCATACGGCTTCTTTTGGCGTCGCGGGGGCGACATCATGGCCGCCACCAGGGTGCGGTGGCACTCCGGACCCGATGACGCCCTTGTGAAGGTGTTTGCCAACCGTACCGAACGGGCGAGGACCCGGAAGGGTTGGACGACCACAGCCGAACAGCACGTGACGGTCCCGCTTGCAAGCGCACGGCCTGGCCCCATGCTCCTTACGATCGAGTTGGAGTCTCGCGGACCCGCCGAAGTCGAGATCGGCCGGGCAACAGCGGTGCAGGGCATGATGCTGCCGGGAGGCGCCGAGGCTCGGGCCTGGGTTCGTCCCGTAGCCGGCAGCGTCGCCGTGACGTTCTTTTTCGCCGCGGTTGCTCTTCTCACGAGGCGACTACGGCGGTGAAACTCCCGTTCGAGCCCCGCGACGTCGAGAACCGTCTCGACCTGACTCAACAGGGTTTCCCGCCGGCGGCGCTCGCGGTGGGTGTGTGGCTCCACTATCGCGAAGACCGCTGCTACGAATACGCCGCCCTTCTCAGCTATTACGGCTTCTTCTCCTTGTTCCCTCTTCTACTCGTGCTCGTCACCGTGCTCGGTGTCGTGCTCCGCGACAACAGCGGACTTCGGCAACACGTGGCGGCACAACTTTCAAGCGTCCAGTCGGTCCTCGACGGCCTGCTCGTCGATCGCCCCCGGCGAAATATCTTGAGAAGGCCCAAATAACCAGAGGAGCCTATCATGCAGCTTGTCGTTGATTCCGCCGGGGCGATTCGCTGCGTTTACGACGAGGCG
>JAUVPA010000014.1 GCA_030598905.1 Acidimicrobiia bacterium | reverse complement strand
GCATTCCTGCATGAGCCGAGGGTTTTCTCGCGTCTCGAGTGGATCTCCGGAGACAGCCTTGTTACCCGATGCGAAACACTGACGCTCGGTTTCGGACGCGTAGTCCGCTAGCTTCCGCGGGTCCAGCTGCGGATTGTTTCGATTACGATCGATGTCATTGGCTGGGCGGCGGTTGTATCGCCGGCGAGGCGGATCATGCTGAGGGCACCCCACAACGCACCGACGAGGAACTCTGCTCTGAATTCAGCGTCGGTGATGCCGTCGGATTCAAGCGCTTGTTGGAACGTGGACCGCCACAGGTCGCGATAGTCAGCGATCTTGCGGCCAATGTCCTCGGCGGGCTCATCAAACTCGAAGACCGTGTTGACCATGAGGCAACCGGAGTTGCGAACATGGTCGCGATCGGTGGGCGAGCTGACGCGCTCGAAGACACGAATGATGGCATCAACCGAAGGTGGGTCGAACATGTTCGCAATATTGTCGGCCACCATGTCGCGGTAGCGAGTAAGGACCCTCGTAAACAGTTCGTCCTTCTCGCCGAAGGTGTTGGCCAGACTCCGTATCCCGACCCCGGAAAGCGTCTCCAGGCTTCGGTAGGTCGTGGCGGTGTAGCCGTGACGCCAGAACGCCACCATCACTGCTTCGAGAAGCTCTGACTCTTCGAAGGATCGTGGCCGGCCCATCAAGATACTCCTTCCGGTCGTGTTTCGACGTGGCTCCGTCGTGTCACATCATTTTACAACATGTGTTGCATTTTGTCTGCATTCGAGATAGCATCGATTTTGCGACATGTGTTGTAGAACCTTAGGAGACATTGGATGAAGTCCAAATGATGAGGAATTCCCGCAAACACAGTTCCAGGCGGAATTGTGACTGACATCCAGGAGATCTCGGCGGACTTTCCCTTCGAATCGAAATACATCTCTGTCCATGGTTCGAAGAGGCACGACATCGATGTCGGCGAGGGCGATCCCATCCTGTTCCTGCACGGGAACCCGACGTCGTCCTACCTTTGGCGCAATATCATCCCCCATCTGAGCGGGCAGGCGCGTTGTGTAGCGGTCGACCTCATCGGTATGGGTAAGTCCGACCACCCGGACATCGCCTATCGCTACGACGACCAATATCGCTACTTGTGCGGCTTCATCGAAGCCCTCGGAATCGGATCGAATCTGACCCTCGTGATTCACGACTGGGGTTCCGGATTGGGCTTTCGATGGGCCCACGACCACGAACAGGGTGTCAAGGCGATCGCGTTCATGGAAGCGATGATCCGTGGCATGTCGCTCGACGACATGCCTGGGAGCCTCCGCTTGGCGATGCGGATGATGCGCGCGCCTGGCACGGGGTGGGTGATGATCAGTGGCGCAAACATCTTTCTGAAGAAGATGCTGCCCGACCTGACATACGCCGAAATCAGCCCCGATGCGCTCGCCTACTACCGGTCGGCATTCCCCACGGCTGCCAGCCGCAAGGCCGTCCGCCAGTGGCCGCGCGAGGTGCCCCTGGACGGCAAACCCGCAGACAACGCGGCGGTTGTCGATGCCTACCGCCAATGGCTGACCCGCACCGAAGTGCCGAAACTCCTGTTCTATGGAAACGACGGCGTCGCCATCAAGGAGGCCGAAGTTGCCTGGTGTCGAGAAAACCTCTCGAACCTCACGGTCGTCGATCTGGGCAACACAATCCACTTCGTCCAGGAGACTCACCCCGACACGATCGGTGTTGAACTGTCCAATTGGTACGAGGGATTCTGATTCCAACAACCCCGTCATACGCGTCATCATCGTGAGACCAACAGAATCAGTGTACGCGTCCAGCCACCGGCGGCAGTGTTCTCAGGCGGTGCCCGCCTCACCAGATTCCTGGAACCGGGCCATCGTGGCTCCGGCAGCGATGATCCAGATGATGTTGGCAAAGGCGTTGATTGCCCAGATCAGCGGCAACAGTCCGGGGTCGTCAAGCAGCATTGCAGTCCAGGCCAAACCCGTGACACCGCCGAATATGCCCAGCCACCCGATCCAGCGTGGTGCCGTGCGGGTTCGCAACCACGCAACCGAGAGGAGGCCAGGGGCAATCGAGAATGTCAGCACACTCCCCAGAAGGAACATCAACGCGGCGATGCCTCCGAATGATTCGAGGATCACATAGATCGGGTCGGCCGCCGACTGACCCAGATCGTTGAACAGTGGGACGAGTTTTGTGGTGTGAACCGGTCCGGGTATTCCGGAGGCTGGTGGTCTTGCCCCGGTTCCGAGGAATCACTATCTCTGGGAATCGGGTCGCGGATGTGTCGCCGCGTCCTAACCGCTTCACGGTGGCCGGGTTCGCCTCTGTCTGGTATCCGCTGACCACGATGCCGCAGAGCCTCGAGAATTCGGCGGGCTCGCGTGTCTGAGGCTTCCCAATCGCAGGTGGATTCGGTTGGCACGTTGCTTCACTCCATCTCACCGACCTTGTGGAGGGCAATCCTGACCAGAACGGGACCGGCCAACTCAAAGACGAGTGTTGCGACGATCGTCACCGACAGGAGCGTGTCGGCATGGGTTGGGAATTGTTCGCTCGCTATCAGGGCCATTCCAAGGGCGACACCCGCCTGAGGGAGCAGCGCCGCGCCAAACCATCCCCCTGTTCTCGGATTCGCTCCGATAAGCCGAGATCCGATGACGCCCCCCAGGAGTTTGCCTCCCACTCTCAGCGCGAGATATGCGCCGAGCAGTCCCCCGGCAGCTGCCAGGGCGACGCTGCTGACGGACGCGCCGGCGAGTACGAAGAAGACAACGAGGAATGGCGCCTCGATGTTCTGAATTTCGGGAAATGTACGGACGTGATGCTTGGCAACGTTGGTGGCTACCGCTCCCATCACGACTGCGGCCAGGAGAAACGAGACTTCGAGCCACAGGGCGAGGCCGGCGCACAGCAGCACCGCTCCCAGAGCCTCTTCGAGCGTCGGTGTCCCGGGACGGACGCGTCCACTCAGGTAGGCGACCGGGACCCCCAACAGAACACCCAGCAGCACGGCGCCCAGGATCGTCTGGAGGGCTTCGCCTGCCAACACAGCGGGACTTCCCACGCCCGATAACGCGACGCCGGTCGCCATGAGGATCGTGAAAAGCCCGATACCGAAGACATCGTCGACAGCGACGACACCGAGAAGGGTTCGATTGAAGGGACCGACGGCCCCCGTCTCGCCGACCTCGTCGGCTACGGCGACCGGGTCCGTTGCGGTGGCGATACCACCCAGGGCAAGAGCGACTACCGCTTCGACGCCAAGGCCGAGTAGACCGGCGCTCACAACGAGCGCTGTGATCAGGGCTTGAGTGAACGCCAAGATGACAACCGGTCGACCGTGATCCCTGAGATTGGCGGGGGTGAACTCCCCTCCGAGAAGGAACCCGACCATCACGAGGGCGACCGCTGCGATCGTGGGGAACCACTGCTCAGCGTCTTCCGTGAGAAGATCAAACCCGATCGGACCCACCAGGACTCCGAGGGCCACGAGCAGCGAGATCCGCGGCAGCCGAGTCCTCCGTGCCAGGGCGTCCACCGCGAGTCCGGCTACGAGCAAACCGCCAACGACGATCAGGCCCCGAGCGGCTGAGTCCATGACTCCAATCCTAGGTCCACAGGATCCACGGCAGGAAGGGCCTGGAGCCCCGATCCCCGGCCGCCACACGATCGGTACTGTCGGCTACCCGACGGCACCGGCGGCTGCCATGTCGAGGGCGATCAAGCGGTTGATCTCGCCGGCACAGGCCAGCGGAAGCTGACGAACGATGGGTTCGATGAACCCGGCGATCAGCATCGATGTTGCCTCATCTTCGTCGAGTCCTCTCGTCATCATGTAGAACAGTTGGTCCTCGTTGACACGTGAGACGGTGGCTTCGTGTCCGATGCGTGCATCGAGTTCTTCGACTTCGATCGCCGGGTGGGTGTCGGCACGAGAGATCGGGTCGAGGATGAGCGAGTCGCAGCGAACGAACGAGCGAGCCTGCCTGGCGCCCCGTGCGACGTGCACGACCCCCCGATATCCGGCCCGCCCGCCGTCCCGGCAGATCGCCTTCGACGTCACCAACGACGTGGTGGAGGGGGCGAGGTGGAACATCTTCGCTCCGGTGTCCTGGTACTGACCCCGGCCTGCGTAGCCGATGGAGAGGACTTCCCCATGAGCGCCCGAGCCGATCAGCCTCACCGAGGGGTAGTTCATGGTGAGACGGGCTCCGATATTGCCGTCGATCCACTCCACGGTGGCATCCTCGTGGGCGACCGCTCGTTTGGTAACGAGGTTGTAGACGTTCTTCGACCAGTTCTGCAGACCGGTGACCCGACACCGAGCTCCGCCCTTGACCACGACCTCGATGATGCCTGCATGCAGCGTTGTCGAGGACGACGTCGCTGCCGAGCAGCTATCGATGTAGTGGACGAAACCTCCTTCTTCGACGACCACGAGTGTTCGTTCGAACTGGCCGAGCTTCTCGGCGTTGATCCGAAAATACGCCTGCAACGGACGCTCGACGTGCACACCGGCCGGCACGTAGAGGAAGGTTCCACCCGACCACACGGCCGAGTTGAGCGCGGCGAATTTGTTGTCGTCAAAGGGAACCACCGTGCCCAGGTATCGCCCCACCAGATCCCAGTGCTCTCGCACTGCGGTGTCCATGTCGGTGAAGACCACACCGAGACGATCCAGCTCGGCTCGATTGCGGTGATACACGACCTCGGAATCGTATTGGGCACTGACCCCGTCCAGGACGGACTCTTCAGCCTCCGGAATCCCAAGACGCTCGAAGGTGCCCTTGATGGTGATGGGCACCTCGTCCCAATCCTGCACATCGGTGGGGGTGGCGCGCATGTAGTAGCGAAGATCGTCGAAGTCGATGCGCTCCAACTCCCGCCCACCTCCCCACACCGGCATCGGCATCCGCCGAAACGCTCGGAACGCGGTCATGCGGCGGTTGAGGACATCTGCCGACTCGCCCTTGCGTTCAGACAGATCGCGAATGTGCTGCTGGTCGAGGCCGCGGTCGGCGGCGTACGCGTAGTCGATCTCATCGTGCCAACCCAGCTCGTAGGTTCCGGCATTCGAAGACGTATCGATCATGGCAGTTCGCACCCTTCCTTCTAAACACTATCAAGATAAGGGAAACCTCCACAGAGGCCAGCAGCCCTACCTCCCGACACGGCTCACGACAGGCCGATGGCTCACTTGAAGCGAATGCATCGGACGGTGACCGGTCGCGTTCCGGGTCGTGGTGTATGAGTCGGATCGCCTCTCCGCAGTAGGCTTTCTCTCGTCGGACCGCTTCCCGGCGGCCTGCGTGAATTCCGGAAGCACAGCATGGAACTCGAGATCATCGGTGCGGAGTCCCTGGGCGTGCGTAGCCTTTGCTGTCTGGTTTCGTTGCCGGATCGGCGCATTGTCATCGATCCAGGCGTGGCCCTGGGTTACCGACGGCATGGCCTGTTGCCCCATCCACTTCAAGTAGCCGTGGGGCGCCGGGTGCGTGAAAGGATCGTGCGAGTGCTGGACAACGCCACCGATGTGGTGTTCAGCCATTTCCACGGTGATCACGTGCCGCTGGCGGACGCGAACCCCTATCAATTGTCGATCGACGCGTTGCCGTCGCGCTTTGGCGAGTTGCAGTGCTGGAGCAAGTCCGACGAGGATCTCTCCCCGGTCATGAGCGAACGTTTCCGTGACCTGGCGGAGTTGACGGGGGAGAACATGCAGGTGGCGGAAGGCCGATCAGAAGGGCCTCTGTCATTCTCCCCGGCCGTGCCTCACGGCGCACCGGACAACAGGGCTACCTTGATGATGACGCGGATCGAGACGGGCGACGGGGCGTTCGTGCATGCCTCCGACATCCAGTTGCTGGATGATCCAACGGTGGACAGAGTCATCAGCTGGCAGCCGGATGTCGTGCTCGCTGCCGGACCGCCTCTGTATCTTGGTCGGCTCAGTGACGCCGAAACCGAACGCGCCTGGAACAACGCCGTACGCCTGGCACAAAGCATCGATACTGTCATTCTCGAACACCACTTGATGCGCAGCGCGAAGGGCGCCATCTGGTTGGACGAATTGACCAGAACGGTGGGCAGAAAGGTGTACTGCGGCGCGGATTTCATGGACCGGCCCAGGCGGTTCCTTGAGGCAGAACGGACGCAGCTGTATGAGGAGATGCCTATTCCGGAGAACTGGCACGAGAACTATGCCGAAGGGCGAGTAGATCCTGATGACTATCTGGGAGTCCGCCCGGGAGGTGGCTGACACGATGCCGCTCTCATCGAGTCACAGGAGATGTTGGTTGTGTCCCCGCGAAGCCGGGTGCAGCGAACGGGATTGCCGAGGAGTCGGGTCGCGAATACGCGGCAGATCGTCGTCTCTATTATTGGTCACAGTCGTCACCCGTACTCGAAGCGAGGAGGAGCGATGCAGTTGACGCATCTCCACTCGTATGCCCGGCCGACCGATCTCGAATCCGCAGTCGAACTCATACGTGAAGGGGGTCGCGGCACGCGTGTCATGGCGGCCGGCACTGATCTCATCCTCTCCGGTTCGGACGAGATCACCGGACTCGTCGACCTCGGAGGTCTGGCCCTCTCCTACATCGAGGATCGAGGCGGGGCCGTCGCGATCGGCGCGATGACGACACTCACCGAACTGCTCGAACACCCGGCCGCCGCGGCGTACCTCGATGGAGTCGTCCCCGAGATGTTGCGACGGGTGGGTTCACCGCTGCTGCGCAATGTGGCGACCGTTGGTGGCAACCTCGTCCGAAGGCAGCCATGGTCGGACGTCATCCCGCTGTTTCGAGCACTGGGTGCGTCGATGACGCTCTTCGACGGCGAAGACCGGTCGGGACCCATCGACGACCTGTACGCAGAAGCCGCACACCTGACGGGAACGATCCTCACCGAAGTGGTTCTACCGCGTCAACCCGCCGGAACCGCCGCCGCGTTCTGGAAGTTCACCCGCTCGGCCGTCGACATTGCCACCCTCAACTGCGCTGCGCTTATCCAGGCTCAAGAGAGCGGCTGCGTCCGGGCCAGGGTCTTCGTCGGCGCTACTCCGCGCCTCGCAGCGGCGGTTCCGTCCGCTGAGGCCGCCCTCGTCGGCACCGACCTCTCTGCGTCCGCCATCGCCGCCGCCGCTCGGGCCGCCGCCGACGAGGTATCGACCGGTGACGACCTGCGCGCCACAGCCGCATATCGAACACGGCTCGTCTCGGTGGGGGTCACCCGCTGCCTCGAAAAGGCGCAGGAGCGGCTCGAGGGGGTGACGTCGTGAAACAGACGATCGCCCTCACGATCAACGGTACTCGACGCTCGATCGAGACCGAACTCGGAGAGACCCTCCTCGAAGTGCTGCGCCGGAACGGGATGAAGAGTGTCAAGCTCGGATGCGACACCGGCGACTGTGGAGCCTGCGCCGTGCTTCTGGACGGGAGCGCTGTGAACGCGTGCATGGTGTTGGCCGTCGCCGCCGACGGCAAAGACGTCGACACCGTCGAGGGCCTCGAACACGACGGGCGCCTCCATCCGATGCAACAGGCGATGATCGATGTGGGAGCGGTGCAGTGCGGATTCTGCACGCCGGGCATCCTCATGTCTGGGATCGATCTGTTGTCCCGCAATCCCGATCCCACCGAGGACGAGGTCAGAGAGGCACTGGCCGGGAACCTCTGCCGGTGCACCGGATACGTCAAGCAGGTGGATGTAATCCTGGCGACCGCCCGGCTGCAGGCGGGAGAGACCGATGCCTGATCAGACCGTTCCACACTTCAAGGTCGTCGGACACAGCGAGCCCAAGGTCGATGCCTACGCCCTGGTGACAGGTAAGCCGGTCTTCGTCGAGGACGTCGACGTCGACGGTTCACTTCACATCGCGTTCCTCACCAGCCCGCACGCCCACGCGCAGATCATCGAGATCGACACCTCACGGGCCGAGGTGCTCCCCGGCGTGGCACTGATCCTCACCCACGAGAACACGCCCACACGGCGCTACACGACTGCAGGACAGGGATACCCGGAGCCATCCCCGTACGACGCCCGCATGTTCGACAACACGGTCCGTTTCGTTGGAGATCGCGTCGCGGCGGTAGCGGCCGAGACACTCGAGATCGCTCATGCGGCGGTGCGACTCATCGACGTTCAGTACGAGACGCTTCCCGCCGTTCTCAGCATCGACGCAGCCCTTGCCGTTGATGCCCCGGTCATCCACGACGAGGACGACGCCACCGGCATCCACGAGGCTGCCCGCAACACGGTCTCCGTCGTCAAGGTCGATGTGGGAGATATCGAAGCAGGGTTCGCAAGGTCCGCCGCCGTCGTCGAGATCGTGTGCGAGACCCAGTATGCCCAGCATGCCCCGATCGAACCACACGTCGTGCAGGGATACCTCGACAACGACGGCCGCCTCGTGCTCGTCAGCAGCACCCAGGTCCCATTCCACGCCCGCCGTATCGTTTCCCGAGTCCTCGATCTGCCCCTCTACAAGGTGCGGGTGATCAAGCCGCGGATCGGCGGCGGCTTCGGGGTGAAACAGGAGATCCTTCTCGAGGACGTCGTTGGGTTGGTCACGATGCGCACGGGTCGTCCATCGCTCGCGGTCCTGTCGCGACCGGAGGAGTTCTTCGCCTCGCGGACGCGACATCCGATGCGTGTCCGGGTGAAGCTGGGCGCTGGCAATGATGGAGTTCTCCGCGCTGTCGACATGGAGGTGATCTCCAATACCGGCGCTTACGGCAGTCACGCCCTCACGGTGATGTCGAATGTCGGATCCAAGACGCTGCCACTGTACAACAAGGCATCGGACGTGCGCTTCGACGGCAAGACCGTGTACACGAACATGCCGGTCGGCGGCGCGTACCGCGGTTACGGTGCCACCCAGGGGTATTTCGCTCTCGAGACCGCCATGGACGAATTGGCCGAGGACCTCGCCATGGACCCCGTCGAACTACGACGCCGCAACCACATCCGGGTGGGGGAGACATCGCCCATCTTCGAAGCGATCGGTGAGGGCAAGGCGGGTGTCGAGCAGATGGTCAAGAGCTGCGAGCTCGAGCAGTGCATCGACATCGGGGCGGAGCGGATCGGATGGGATGCCAAACACGGGGCCCGTCGGCGCGACGGATCGTGGGTGCACGGTGTCGGGATGTCCGTTCACATGCAGGGATCAGGCATCGCCGACGTTGACATGGCGGCCGCGACCATCAAGATGAACGACGACGGGTCGTTCAACCTCTTGATCGGAGCGACCGATCTCGGCACCGGATCGGACACGATCCTCGGCCAGATCGCTGCGGAGGTGCTCGGCGTTCCGCTCGCGAAGATCATCGTGTACTCCTCCGACACGGATGTGACACCGTTCGACACCGGCGCTTACGCGTCGTCGACGACGTACGTGTCGGGGAACGCCGTCCGGATCGTCGCCGAGCAGGTCCGTGATCAGATCCTCGAAGTGGCATCGTTCATGCTCGACGAGGAGGCGGCGAGGCTCCGGATCGGCTCCGAGCGTGTTGCTTCCCCGATGGGTGAGAGCGTCACTCTCGAGGACGTCGGGCTCCGTGCCCTGTATGCGACCGACCAGGTCCAGATAGGGGCGACGGCGTCGTATGTCGGGGCAGAATCGCCACCGCCGTTCCTCGCGAGCTTCGCCGAAGTCGCCGTCGACACGGAGACGGGCCAGGTGAAGATCATCGACTACGTGGCGGCGGCCGACTGCGGTGTGCCGATCAACCCCGCTGCCGCCGAAGGTCAACTGGAAGGGGCGGTCGCCAACGGTATTGGGTATGCGCTCACCGAGGAGATGCTCATCAGCGACCACGGGCGGGTCCGCAACCCGACGTTCTTCGATTACAAGATCCCGGCGGCACCCGATCTGCCGCGGATCCGGGCGATCCTCATCGACTCATACGAACCCACCGGACCAATGGGCGCAAAGTCGATCGCCGAGATCGGGATCAACGCACCCATTCCCACGATCGCCAATGCCATCTACGACGCGGTCGGGGTACGCCTACGCACAACGCCGTTCACACCTGAGCGGGTGCTGGATGCCCTCGAGGGAATCCAGCAGAACGGGTAGCCAAGGCCGGTAGAGCGGCGGCTCGTCCGCACCGCGCCAATGTCTCGAGCGGCTCATGTGTGTGCGCACCAGCCGGCAACTCAGTCCGCAGACTCCCATATCAGGCCGGTCGACCGTCGGTAGGCTTTGTGATGTCGCGGCGATTCGCCGGACAGGAACGGGCGAGTAGGGCCATGAGCATTGAGCACCACTTGGGAGCCGTCTTCGGCGACCGTGCCCCTGCCGAGGCGGCGGTAGAGGAGCTACGGCAACTGGGTCTTGCCGACGAGCACCTGGGGGTCGCGGTGCATCATTCGGACAGCTACATGTTCGAGACCGACGCCGACGCCGAGGTGACCCACGACATCGAGCAGGGAATCGCCGTCGGCGCGCCCATCGGAGCCGTCGCAGGGATGACAATCATGGCCCTCGCTGTTCCCGGGGTGGGGATCCTGGGGGTGGGCGGGATCCTGGCGGCAGGTGGAATCACCGGAGCGTTCGCGGGGAGCGTTGTGGGTGCCACCGTTGCTCTCTCCGTTGATGGACGCTTGTTGGATGAAGAGTGGGACTGGGAGCAGACTCCGCTCAGACCCGGCCAGGTGTTGGTCGTCGTCGCCGACCATGGTCACCCTGACGAGGTACCAGATGTTCTCGAACGGCATGGCGGTCACCTCGTCGCCAAGCCCCCACACGTGAGCTGAATCGGTTCTCCGCACGCCCACCAAGGCCTGTGAGTCGTTCGACGAGATTCTGTCCGAAGCCGACGAATAGGGGGCCGCATGGATGTTGATGGAACGGATGGGTAGCAACGCGAAGTGGCGAGGAGCGAAAACCCGGCGTGTGTAAGGATTGCGCGCACTCTTCCAAGTCAGCGAGTTACCCAGAATCGCCTCATGACCCGAAGGTCGCCCGTGCGTTCGCCGTCGGTCTGGCGGCCGGGGTCCTCACTTCGGTCGAGCCCTGCTCGGCCTCGACCTCATGACGTGCATCTTCGCGTGTTTCTGCCTCGCGGCTCTCTTCCGCCGTGGTTGCTCGGTGCGGTTCCGGGGGATGCTTCGGCGAGCGCATGCGGTTCAGATCCCGCCCCCGCTACGAACGAGATCCCTTGCCCTGCAAGGGTTCTCGGCTTTCCGGTCTCGCTCGTCGATCGATCTCGAACGTATCAAGAAGGAGTGACAGAAACACGTTCCAGCCACGAGCTAAGGTCTCAGTTCCGGAAAGCGGGCAGCGGTCTCCGCGGCGAGACGGCCGGCGGCGCTGCCGACGGCGGCCTCCCAGACGAACCCTCCACCGACGCGCAGAACCGCCGATTCAGATGCCGCCTCCCCGGATGAAGGACTCTGCGGGGATGGAGGGAACGGCCCCGGTGGCATCGGTGGCGTTGCTCTCGAGGCGTTGCACCCGCTCGACGAGGATCTCGAGCACACGAACGGCATGGTCGTCTTTGCTCTCGGTGAGATCCACGGTCGGGACACGCGGACCGGGCCGGTCCCCGTTGATCACACGGCCGGCCAACCCCACGACGGTCGAACCGGACGGCAGGTCGCTCACGACCACGGCACCGGCTCCAACCCGCGCTCCGCTCCCGATGATGACAGCACCGAGGATCTTGGCTCCGGCACCGACCACCACCCCGTCCTCGAGCGTGGGGTGGCGCTTCCGCCGCTCGAGACTCGTGCCGCCCAGTGTGACCCCCTGGTACAGCATCACGTCGTCGCCGATCTCCGTCGTTTCCCCGATCACCACACCCATTCCGTGATCGATGACGAAGCGACGACCGATCCTCGCAGCAGGATGGATCTCGATACCCGTGAACGCACGGCTCAGATGACTGACCAGCCGGGCCGTGAACCGGTGTCCCGCCCTCCACAGCCGGTGTGCGATGCGGTGCGCCAAGATGGCGTGGAGGCCCGGGGAGAAGGCGAGTACTGTGGGGACGGTGCGGGCGGCGGGGTCGCGGGCGAAGACCGCATGGACATCCTCGCGGATCCGCTTCCACGGGTGCAGCCGGCTCCGGGCGAGCGCACCCGCAGTATTCTCGTTCGTCCGGATCGTGTCGGTCATGTTCCGGCGCGCTCTTCGTCCGTCTCCGCCAACACCGTCGACAGGTATCGTTCGCCGGTGTCGGGGAGGATCACAACGAGCAGCTTGCCCCGCTGCTCGGGCCGCGCCCCCACCTCCAGCGCCGCGTGAAGGGCGGCTCCGCTGGAGATCCCGACCGGGATTCCCTCGGTGTGAGCGACCTCACGGGCGGTCCGGAAAGCGTCCTCGTTGGTGACCCGGACGACCTCGTCGATCAGATCCTGGTTGAGAACCGGTGGGACGAATCCCGCGCCGATCCCCTGGATCTGGTGGGGCCCCGGAGATCCGCCGGAGAGAACCGGGGAATCGTTCGGCTCGACCGCCACCATGTGCAGGGACGGCCTTCTCGGTTTGAGCGTTTCACCAATCCCGGTGATCGTCCCCCCGGTCCCGACCGCAGACACGACGATGTCCACCTCCCCGTCGGTGTCGACCCAGATCTCCTCGGCGGTGGTGACGCGATGAATCCCCGGATTGGCAGGGTTCGAGAACTGCTGCAGGATTACCGCTCCCGGCGTCTCGTCTCGCAACTGCTCGGCCTTGGAGATGGCGCCGTTCATCCCCTCCTCGCCCGGCGTTAGTACGACGTCTGCGCCGAGGAGTCGAAGCAACTTGCGACGTTCGACGCTCATCGTGTCGGGCATCGTCAGTATCAACCGATACCCCTTTGCGGCCGCGACGAACGCCAGGGCGATGCCGGTGTTGCCGCTCGTCGGCTCGATCAGGGTCGTCTCGCCCGGCCTGATGCCGTCGGACTCCTCGGCAGCGGCGATCATGGCGGCCCCGATGCGGTCCTTGACACTCGACAGCGGGTTGAATGACTCCAGCTTCGCCACGATGCGGGCGCCGTCGGCGGGAGCCATGCGTTGCAGTTCGACCAGCGGGGTGCCGCCGATCGTCTCGGTGATGTCGGAAAAGATCTGTCCCATGGTGTGTTCCTCCATAGAGAAAGGCCCGGGCTGTTCGCCGCGGGCCGTGTTGCTTCAGTCGGTGGTGGGAATCAGGGACAGCAACATCGTTCGCCCGCGGGGAAACCGCAGCAACAAGAGGAGCAGCGACCGTGGGCGAAGGTTCTCATATCCGTGCCGCCAGCGTAGCCCGGCGGAGAAGGCAACTCCACCGCTTTCGGTTGGATGCCCGAGTGGTTCGTCCTGGAATTCCCGGAGATTGTCAAGCGTGGAAAGACGAAACGGAACGCACTGGAACGATCACGAGCGAAGCTGGAGCTCCCGCGCCGTTTGATCTCGTCATGCCCACGGAGAGTGGCGGGTGTCGGAGGGCCGATTCGGTAGTGCTGCTGTGGTGCCTGAAGCCGGACTGAAGCCCAACGACCTGACACAGCCTGACACTGGGCAGCACTCGTTGACAGGCGTACCCATTCGAAGGAACGTTGTCCAACGTTGACGATCGAGGCTCTCTTCCGCCGTGGTTGCTCGGCGCGGTTCCGGGGGATGCTTCGGCGAGCGCAAGCGGTTCGATTCCCTCCGCCGCTGCGAAGGAAACCCTTGGCACACCAACACATCCCGAGCGCTTTCTCGCGTCCGGAGTCTCGTGTCGGCCATATCGGCGGCTGCTACACAGTCGGTGGAGGCGCCGTTGACGTGGATCGACCGGCCTCGGTCGGGTTGGGCTGAGCCTCCACCCAAGTCCGGTAGTGCTGGTCGAGCCGACGCGCCATGGCTTCACCGAAGCTGGGGTCATTGATGTCGGTGTCCAT
>JAUVPA010000148.1 GCA_030598905.1 Acidimicrobiia bacterium | reverse complement strand
GTGCAGCAGGTGCTCGCACTCGCTCTTGCCTACCTCGTCGGCTCCATCAACTTCGGCGTGATCGTCCCGCGTGTGATGGGAATCGACATCTACGCGCACGGCAGTGGCAACCCCGGAACGTCGAACGTTCTCAGGACGGTGGGCAAGAAGGCGGGAGCAGCCGTGCTGGTCGGTGACGCCCTGAAAGGGGTTATCGCTGCAGCGCTCGGTGCCGTCATTGTCGACGACCCCTTTGCCTACGTGGCTGCCCTTGCCGCCGTTGTCGGTCACATCTTTCCGGTGTGGCATCGCTTCAGGGGCGGACGTGGCGTCGCGACGGCGTTGGGTGCTGCTCTGTACCTACAACCCGCGGTCGGCGCCGTTCTCATGGTTCTCTGGACGGTGATCGTCCTTGTGTGGAAGACCGCGTCTATCGCTTCACTCGCGACCATGGTGCTGTACGTGCCGGGTTTCTGGATTGCGGGCACCCGTGGTGCTTCTCTCGCTTGGACGGCCGCCACCGCCGTCCTCGTCATCGGTCGCCACGGCGGCAATATCAGGAGGCTTTCCGCCGGTTCGGAGCGGACGGTCACCCCCGGATGAAACGACTCGAAGCGGCCCAGACGGAGGTTCTCGACGCCGTCGGCGTCCTGCCTGTTGTCGAGGTCCGCATCACCGAGGCGGCGAACCTGGCATTGGCTGCGCCGGTGAAGGCCCCTCACGACGTTCCTCCGTTCCCCAACTCCGCCATGGACGGCTACGCCGTGATCGCATCCGACCTCGACGTGTTGCCCGTCGAACTCGAGGTCCTAGAAGATGTGGCCGCAGGCAGTGTGGCGACGCTCGGGGTGACTCCTGGAACGGCCATCAAGATCATGACTGGTGCGCCCATGCCCCGGGGTGCCGACACCGTCGTACCCGTTGAAGACAGCGAGACGCTTGATGGACGCGTTCGGCTTCTGTCCGGAAGGCCGCGCGGTGCCAACGTTCGCGCCGCAGGTGGAGCCCTCGAGGCCGGTGAGGAAGTGTTCCCTCCCGGTGTCCGCTTGACGCCGGCTCGCGTCGGCGTTCTCGCTTCTCTTGGGATCTCGCCTGCCGTCCGTCGCCGACCCGTCGCCGCCGTGTTCTCGACGGGCGACGAGGTCCTCTCGTCAGATGCGCCGTCGCTCCCCGCCGGCGCGATCCGCGACTCGAACCGCCCGATGCTCCTCAACATGCTCTCCGACATTGGTTGCGACGTTCGTGATCTCGGCATCGTTCGCGATGACGAGGCGGCGCTCCGCGCAACGCTGGCGGAGGCCGCGGATACCGCCGACATCGTCGTATCGAGCGGGGGTGTGTCGATGGGTGAGTATGACCTCGTCAAGCACGTGCTCTCCGGGATCGGATCCGTCGGCTTTTGGAAAGTGGCGATGAAGCCGGGAAAACCCTTTGCCTTTGGTTCGATCGCTGGGAGGCCTTTCTTCGGCCTACCGGGAAACCCGGTGAGCGTGTTTGTGTCCTTCGAGCAGTTCGTCCGTCCTGCTGTTCTCACCATGATGGGCGCCAAGCACGTGTTCCGACAGCGGATCGCCGGAACTGCCGTCGCCGACATTCGTGGCGACGCCGACCGGCTGACGTTCGTACGTGTCACGATCGAGCGTCCGTCGGATGGTGCAACACTGGTCCGTCCGCTCACGGGTCAGGGTTCGAACATGCTCGCCGCCATGGCTCACGCAGATGCTCTCGCCGTTGTTCCCGCCGGCCTTGGCGTCGGCGAGGGCGGCGAAGTCGAGCTCGAAATGTTCTCGTGGCCGGAAGGGCGGTCTCGTGAGGAGGCACTGACATGGCCGAACTGACACATCTCGACGACCAGGGTCAGCCACGTATGGTCGATGTAGGCGACAAACAGGCGAGTGCGCGGCGTGCGGTTGCCGAGGCGCACGTGTCGATGAGCCGAGACACACGTCAGCGCCTCTTCGACTCGAGTCTCCCGAAGGGCGACGCTCTCTCCGTTGTGAGGATCGCCGCGATCCAAGGTGCCAAACGGACGTCGGAACTTGTTCCCCTGTGTCATCCGCTTCCACTCGACTCGGTCGATGTCACGATCGAACCGTCGGAAGATGGAGCGCGGATCGAGGTCGCAGCCGCGGTCACGGCTAAGACGGGTGTCGAGATGGAGGCCATGACGGCCGCCGCGGTCGGGGCGATCACGCTATACGACATGATCAAAGGCATCGATCGCGGCGCGGAGATCGGACCGATCCGACTTCTCGAAAAGACCGGGGGAAAATCGGGGACCTGGACCCGTGAGTGAGTTTCGCGCTGCCGTCCTCACCGTTTCTGATCGGGCCAGTCGCGGTGAATACGAGGATCTGTCCGGGCCGCGCGCGGCTGAATTGCTGGCTGACGCCGGATTTTCGGTGTCTGGGGTGCGCGTCGTCCCCGACGGTGTCTCTTCAGTGAAGGAAGCGCTCATCGAGATGATCGAAGACGCGGACCTGGTCGTGACCTGCGGCGGTACCGGGTTGTCGCCTCGTGACCTCACGCCGGAGGCCACTCTCCAGATCCTCGAACGGAGATCCCCCGGCATCGTCGAAGCGATGCGTGCGGCAACCTTCGGGAACAACCCTCACGGGATGCTGTCCCGGGGTGTTGCCGGAACCGTCGGCCGGACATTGGTTGTCAACCTTCCCGGTTCGGTCAAGGGGGTGGAGGAGAGCCTCTCGGTCGTCCTCCCCGCTCTGGAGCATGGGATGCGGTTGCTAGTTGCCCCACAATCGGACCATCATTGAGTGATCCCCCTGAAATCCTTGGTACGCCATAGGTCGCTGCGTACGCTGCCTCGACAAGCGGAGTAGAGAAAGATCAGATGGAGATCATTGTCTTCATCCTGCTGGCAGGAGTATGGGCAGCCTTTCTGCTGCCTTCGTTCTTCGAGCATCGGCGCCAGACACCGCGTGCTGCCACGCGGGACTTCGCGCGCTCCAAAGAACTCCTCGCATCCGTTTCGACGGCGACGCCGGACGGGGGGGCATACGCGCGGCGACACGCCCAGGCACGCAGGCGTCGATTCCTGATCGGCATGTTCGTCGCTGCAGTGACGACGTTGGTTATCGCCGTGATCACGGGTTCCGTCTATTGGTTGGCCGCTTCACTTGTCATCGACGTTGCGATAGGGGCCGTCGTGGGCGTCCTCATTCACGTACAGAACACGGGTGCTCGTGGATTCTCCGTCATCCCGTTTACACAGCCGACCACACAGGTCGACACGCCGACGTTGGGCACGGTGGAGGACATACCGAGCGTCCGGGTAATCGCGGGCTGATCCTTGCCCGATAGCGCCTCCGTCGATCTGGGACCGCTCGAGGAGTCGGTCCGTCGCGAGCTCGACGCCAAGTACGCAGCCCGTGAGTTAGCACTGAAGAACTGTCGCCAGATCATTCGGTCATCCGCCAATGCCATTCGAGCGCTCCATCGCGACGAGCCTGAGGAGGCGGAGAGACTTCTCGGCGAGGTGAAATCACTGATCCGTGAAGCCGAGCCTCCGTTGACCGACCATCAGGACATCTATCACGCGGGGTTCTTCTACGACGCCGTCAAAGAGTATGCGGAGGCCGAGATCACGGCGGCTCTCCTCTCCGGTCGGCCCCTGCCTCTGCCGGAAGAGCTGGGGCTCCACGCCGTGCCGTATCTGAAGGGCCTCGGCGAGGCAGTCGGTGAACAGCGCAGGCGCCTCCTCGACCAGCTGCGATCCGGGAAACTCAGCGACGCCGAAGCCACGTTCACAGACATGGAGGCGATCCACGACCTGCTCACCGCATTGGATTATCCGGATGGCATGACGTCGGGCCTGCGAAGGACGACGGACGTCGCCCGATCGCTGATCGAACGCAGCCGAGCCGACCTGACGACCACGATCGTCCAAGAACGGCTCCGTGCGAAGCTCGAGGAGAGCTGACCAGACCGCACATCAGCTCGAGACCCTTCCAAGAGAACCCTGTCGCTCGAGGTGGAATGGATCACCGTATTCTGATTTCGAATCGGGCTGGGGTCGGTACACTCCGCCGCCGCCCGGGGGTGTAGCTCAGTCCGGCAGAGCACTACGTTCGCAACGTAGGGGTCACGGGTTCAAATCCCGTCACCTCCACCTGATGTCGCAAGTTGGAACCGCTTGAACCGAGCGGAACGGCTCCGCCAGCTTCGCTTCGGTTACGTGCTTCTCGGACACGGTGTTTCGGCCAAGAACGCTCCGCCTCGCGATGATCACTGTTCGCGTTGGCCGACTGGGGCCGTCCGGGAGGTCGATCATCTCAGAGAAGCCAGGACGGGAGAGCCCAGCTGCTGAGCCAGCCCCCAAGTCCATGAGAGTCTCGATGCCATGTTGTTCTGCGTATTTGCTGCAATCGGCCATTTGGACCTCGATCTCGCCGAGGCTCCAGATGGGGTCGTCGCTCTCCGAGCACATGCAGAGCACGGCCGTCATACGGCCGCACTCCTGCATCGATCGGTGCCACGGTGGACGCGCCAACCGTTCGTCTTCAAGACGGCGGACAGGGCGATGAGGAGTTGCTCGTTGTCGAGCTCCTCTGACCAGCTGCCAATCGCACGGACGCGATCGTCAGGCTCTGGTCGTTGATCCGGGGGTGTTGGCTGGGTGCCACACACATCCTTTCGCTTAGATCTCCGCTGTGCGCGGAGGCTTCTCTCTATATGTGGCACGAAAGGCACGGCGCGGACAAGAAATTTCGAGACAGGCGGACACATCACAACGGCCCCCGAGTGCCGGCGTCAAGAGCGCGATCGAGGTCATCGCGCCGGGGACCAAG
>JAUVPA010000095.1 GCA_030598905.1 Acidimicrobiia bacterium | reverse complement strand
GGGCCATGGGCCATGGGCCATGGGCCGGCAGCGTGTGGGTCGATCGACTCAGGCCTGGAGGCGGTGGCTCTTCTCGGAGTCCGCTGAGTGATGCCGTTGCTCGGATCGGCGGCCAGGCGCGCCAGGCGCAAGGATGAGGTTCCGCCACTCCTCGTGTCGGAATGGCGGGGCCGAGGCCACAGCGAATGATGATGCCCTGGTCGTCGAGACGAGTGACATGGATTGCTCAGCGGGCTCCTAGCATCGGGGGTCGGGATGAGCACCGCGGAGCGCAGCGAGCCACCGGCAGAGCACCGAACACCCGCATCAGGGGCGAACATGTTTGCCATCGTCTGGGGCCAGACGGTGAGCATGTTCGGCGATTACGTGGCCATCTTCACGCTTCCGTACTTCATGCTCTCGCTCACCGGCGATGCCGTCGATCTGGGGCTCACAGCGGCCGCCGAGACCCTGCCGATGCTCCTCTTTGGGTTGGCCGCCGGGGTCATCATCGATCGACGGCGACGTCTGCGCGACACGCTGATCTCCGTCGATGTCGTGCGGGCCCTGGTGTTCGCGCTGCTGACGGTCGCCACGGTCACCGGGGCGGCCACTCCGTGGATGGTTCTGGCAACGGCATTCCTCGTCGCAACGCTTGCGATCTTTTTCGACAGTGGCCTGCAGGCGATCATGCCGACCGCTCTCGATGAGACCCTCCTGATCACCGCCAATTCCCGGCTCGCCATCGCTCGCACGATCATGGCCAGCCTGGGGCCTCTCGTAGCCGGGCTCGCCGTGGCTTTCTCGGCCGGCTTCGCCATCGCGTTTGGTGTCAATTCGGTGACGTTTCTCGTCTCGGCCGCGTTCCTGCTCCTCCTCAGAGCGCCGCGCCGAGCAGGAGCTGCACAGAACATCCGCTTCCGGGTCGCGCTACGCGAAGGGCTCGACCATCTGTTCGGTGACAGCAGGCTCAAGTGGGCGACGCTCGGCGGGACCTTCACCAACTTCATATTTGCCCCGCTCGAGGCGTTGCTTGTCCTCTACGTCGCAGAGGTCGTGTTCGCCATCGACGTCGCATCGGACGGCCTCGACTTGGCCGACCACGGTGCGCAGATTGGCCTGTTCTTTGGGCTCCTCGCCCTCATCGGAGCCGGCGGCGTCGCCTTGGCTCCCCGAGCCTCACGACGCCTCCCCCTCGGAACGATGTACATCATCGGGCTCTTCCTGTTCGGCTTCGGATTCGTCGGCGTGGTCCTCCTCGGCAGCATGTGGTCGGTGGTTCCTGCCGGTATCTCGTTGATGGGTCTCACCTGGGTCAACGTGGCTCTGTCCACCATGAGGCAACGCTTGACACCGGATGACCTCATGGGTCGAGTCATCGCCGCCTCTCGAACCGTGTCGTGGCTGGGGCTTCCCCTCGGCGCGGCCCTCGGCGGGCTCATCGCCGCCACCGTCGGAGTTGTCCCCGTCTACATCGTCGGGGCAGCGAGCATTCTGATCGTGGCCGTCCTCTTGACTCGCACGTCCCTCTTCCTGCAGCCGGTCATGGCCGATCCGAACAAATCGGCGTCAAACCCATTTGGGTGAGGAGACGACCTCAACAAGCGAGGGGCCGTCCTGAACGGCGATGGCCTCGGCGATCGTCGCCTCCAGGTTGGCCGGGTCGTCGACACGGAAACCTTTGCCACCACAAAGATCTGCGAATGCGGCGAAGTCGGGATTCACGAGTGAGGTTTGCCAAACGGGTCGTAGCGCCCCGATCTGCTCGCGGCTGATCTTGGCCAGTTCGTCGTTGTTGAGAACCACATGTGTGATGGGTATGCCGTATTTGACGGCCGTCGTGAACTCGGCGAGATATTGACCGAGACCGCCGTCGCCGGAGATGGAGACGACCTTACGTTGGCCTTTTGTGGCAGCCCAGGCGCCGAGAGCCGCCGGCAGCGCAAACCCGATCGAGCCCAGATAGCCGCTCATCAATACATCCTGGCGCCCTCGGCACTCGAAGTAGTGGCCGAAGGCGTACGTGTTGTTGCCCACGTCGACCGGTATCACCGCGTCGTCGGGCATTACGCGGGAAAGGGCGTCGAACACCGAGGCCGGATGCATGCGGCCTCTGCCATCTCTCATTTCACGCCTCCGCCGTTTCTCGTCCAGCCATCGGCTGCGCCGTCTCTCGATGGACCGACGCACATTCTGGCGGTCTGCGGCCGCCAGCCCGTCTGCGAGGAGCTTCACCGTCGTCGGGATATCACCCCACAACGGCACATCGACCGGGTGGAATTTCCCGAGTGTCATCCGATCGAAGTCGACTTGGATGGTCGGCTTCTTCTCCGAGATTCCGGTGTGGTTCGAGAACGAGGCGCCGAACACGAGCAGGGCATCGCTATGTCCCATGGTGGCGGATGCGACAGGTGTCCCCGATCTTCCCAAGACACCACAGGCGAGCGGATGGTCGTCCGGGACCGATCCCTTGGCTTTGAACGTCGTGATCAGAGGGGCGTCGATGTGCTCCGCCAAGGCAATGATCTCATCGCGATACGGCCGAGCGCCGTTGCCCAGGATGATCGCCGGTCTCTGCGCTGTTTCGAGGAGGTCGCAGGCCCGGGCCAGCTCGTCGGAAGGCGGCGTTATCCGATGTTCGGCGATTCGGCCCGCCTTGGGTCGCGCCGGTGGCTCCGTGAGACCGGGCAACTCCTGAACCTCGTCCGGGAAGATCAGGTGAGCGACGTTGCGCTGGATGACGGCATGTTTGAGGGCGAGTGCCATGAGCTCGGTCGCATTCGACTGATGGAGCACGGTCTGGCTCCATTCGGCCACCGCATCGAACGCCTGCGCAAGAGGTATCTCTTGGAACGCCCCGGGACCGAGCACCTGGGTATTCACCTGTCCGGTGAGGGCGAGGACGGGCACGCGATCGACGCGTGCGTCCCACAGCCCGGTCAGCAGGTTCGTTGCACCCGGCCCTGCGATCGAGAAACAAACCGCCGGTCGGCCCGTGAGCTTGCCGTACGCGGACGCTGCGAAGGCGGCGGCTCCCTCGTGACGGATCCCGATGTACGTCAGTCTGCCGTCGTCTTCGGCCCTCCGGAAGGCCTCGGCCAGGCCGAGGTTGGAATGACCGACCATTCCGAACACGGTGTCGACACCCCAGTCGGTCATGACGTCGACCATCTGGTCCATGAGACTGATGCGCTCTTCGAGCACGGGAAGTTCGACGAAAACCCCTTCCGGCCTCTCGTCGACGGCGTAACAGGTGGCAGTGTCGCCGTAGGCCTCCGGCGGTTCGCCGGTGTGCGGATCGTATTCGTAGCCGTGCCAGGGACAGATGACGAGTCCGTCTTCGATGGTCCCCTCGCCTAGCGGACCCCCTTGGTGCGGGCACCGGTTGTCGAGCGCTCCGTAGCCGTCATCCGTTCTTGTGATGCAGACGGCTCGGCCGGAAGCGACGACCGTAGTGACTTCACCTACACCAAGATCTCCGGGGTCGACTCGATGCCAGGCCGTTGCCATGGGACAGAGGCTAGGAGTCTGCTGAAGCGCTGGGCAGCGAACGTCAGAACTTGCGGCGCTTCTTGACTGCCGTCCCACGACGACTCCGGGCAAGCCATCCGATGGCAAACCCGAGCACGAGCGCCAAGGCCATCCACAACACGATTTGGGAAGCTACCCAGGTCATCTACTCGAGCTCCGCGATGAACTCGATCCGGCGATTCCTGGCACGCCCTTCCTCCGTGTCGTTGTCCGCGATCGGACGGGTGTCGCCGAATCCCTCCACGGTGAAACGATTCGGGTCGGCACCCTTCGCCACAAGGTACTCGCGGACGGCTTCGGCGCGAAGGATCGAAAGTGACAGGTTCTTCGCCTGTGAACCCTCGGCGTCGGCATGTCCCTCGATTCGGATGGGGACCTTGGGGAACATGTCGATCGCCTCGGATATCTCGTCGAGGAGTTCTTGTCCGACCTCCGTCAGGTCGGCCGATGCAGTCTCGAACTCCACGACCTTGCCCTCGATGAGCTCATCGAGGTTCACCTGCAGCTCGACGACCTCTGCGATCGTGAGTTCGGGCTCGGGCACGATCACTCCATCGGTGTAAGCAAAGCCGAAGGCGACTGCAATCTCCTCGGCGGCTTGGTTGATGTCTTTCGCCAGTTGCCGCGACTCGGTTTCGCCGCCGATTTGGAAGATCTCTCCACTCGGATTCACAAAGAAGGCACCCTCGGGGATCCCGGGTATCGCCAACGCAACCAGCGCCGCCATTTCGTCGATCCACTCCGCCTCGGAGGGGATACCCTCGACGGTCACCAGCTCAGCGGCTAAAACCTCGCGCTGGCCCGCGGCCTCCTGCACCGTGGTGACGAATTGGGTTCGATTCGACGTGTCCGACACGTCGCCGCTGATTCGCACCGTGTTCTCACCCCAGAAGACGTTGATGGCATCAGCCTGTGGCGCAATGACCTCAGCCTCGCGAGGCCTTTCGATCGGGTACAGCTGATGCGACTGCACGCTGCGAACGCCCTGAATCGCAGCAACCGTCGCCACGACCGCATCGCGGCTCTCATCTTCGTAGTAGGTCCCCGTGATGCTGAGGTCGGCCCCGCTCGCCACGGCCTCGACCATGCCGAAGCCGCTGTTCTCCAGGACGTTCGCCGCGGTGGTTTCCAGGTTGCTCTCGATGCGCTGCACGCCGAAGAAGACTCCGGCCACAAGAAGTGCCACGACCACGATCGCCGAAATCATGACGAAATTGGCCCAGGAGACGGCGAGATCATCGTCGAAGCCCGGCCGGTCGCTGCCCGAACTCCCGCTGCTCCGGGAAGGGGCGCTCGGCCGAGAAGCGCTGGCGTGGTCGGGGCTGCTCGTCCCACTCAGCTGTTGGAGACGTTTGGTCGATTTCCTGGCCATCGTACGTGTACCTCACCTCGATGTACTTGCGGACCCGCCCGCCCTACCGGGCCGTCCGAACATTCGAAAAGCGTACCGACGGATCGCGTCTGCCGTCGGTATCAATCATCGACAACACCACCGGCCGCCTTCACCCGATTGACCCGGGGAGGCAGTCACCAGCGCCAGAAGCTTGTTTCGGATCGGTCAAATCGCCGCCTTCTGCGACGCCTGGAGCGTCTCGACGGCCAACTCCGCTTCTTCGTCGAGCACGACGCGAATGGCTTCGCTCCCCTTTGCTCCGCGTTTGAGCATGTCGTCGACAGCAGCTTTCAGCGTCCGCAACGACTGGACGATCGCGTCGTGTTCGGCTCGGGTGGCGGAGATGAGTTCCTCGGCTTCCGTTTGGCTCGCAGCCACCATGGCGAGTACCTCGGTTCGGGCGCCCGACAGCGTTGCCTCGGCGTCTGCCACAGCACCGGAGGTGATCGCATCGGCCTCGCGTACTGCTGAGTCTCGGATGCGATCGGCGTCTGCCCGAGCCTCATCGATCCGGCCTGCCGATGTTGTGGCCAGCTGGCGGGCCTCGTTCTCGGCAGACTCGAGACGAGCCTTGGCCTGCAGGAGGATGTCTCCAGCTTCTTTACGCGTCCGCTTGGCCTCGATTCGGGGCTCGGTGAGGATCCGCTCCGACTGCATCTCGGCGCTCAGGACGATCTCCTCGGCCCTCTTCACCGCTTCATCCAGGAGCCTCTGTTTGGCGTCCGCCGCCGCGATGTAGGCAGCTTCTACCGAATCGACCGCTTCGCCGGCGGTTTCGAGGCGCCTTTGGAGCGCCACCGAACGCAGCGTCTCCTGACGGAGCGACTCCTCGAGTCGAGCGACGTTGTCGGCGAGGTCCTCGAGAAACTCGTCCACTGCCCGTTTGTTGTATCCGCGCTTGGATGGCTCGAAGTCACGGCCGCGTATGGCGGACGCCAAGGTATCCATGTGGCCCCTTCCCCAGGCGTCGCCTTCCCGGCTCCTGTCCCTACCCACAGACTTCGCCCCGACCAACAGAGCCTTTCGCCCACCCACAGTGTACGCTGCTCACTCTCTGTGGTCAAGGTGGGCCTCGGTCGGGGGCAACGAGCTCGAGAAGCCGATCGATGAAGGGACCTTGGGCTGTATTGAGCTTGCGGACCGCCACACCCGGGTCGACCCAAGCGACTCGATCGATCTCGGGAATGAGCAGCTTGTGTCCCGACCGATACGGCCAGGTGATTTCGATGAGGTTGCTCTCCAAACCGTCGGGATCGAAGTCCCCTTCGACCGCAAAAGCGTGCACGACCTTGCCCGATCTCTGCTCGATGGTCCCGAGTGGCATCAGCGGTTCATCGGCTACCGATGCTCCGGTCTCCTCTTCGAATTCGCGAAGGGCGGCGTCGGCAGGTTCTTCTCCGGGTTCCAACTCGCCCTTCGGGATGCTCCAGGCCCCGTCATCACGTTTCGCCCAGATCGGACCCCCCGGGTGGGCGATCAACACCTCTATCCCTGCCGACCCACGGCGAAAGAGGAGGATCCCGGCGCTGGCTCGCATGAGCCGACGAGCCTATCGCCGGTAGCCTGCCGACCATGCGATGGGTCGTGCTTGTTCTGGCTCGGATCGGCGAGTCCGATTGCGAGGAAATAGGCGCAGGCTTGTTGAAACAACCAGTCAACGCAGTCACGAGCCTCGCATTCTCGGGATTCGGCATCGCCTTCCTTGCCGCCGCCGACCATGTCGAAGGTGCCGAGCGCACCAACCGGCTCGTGTTCGGGTGGCTCATGATTGCCACAGGCGTCGGCTCGTTTCTCTTCCACGGGCCGCAGTGGCCGGCATCACATTTCGCCCACGACGTCAGCTTCCTCGTGTTGGTCTGGTTCCTTGCAGTGATCAATCTCAGCGAGGCGGGAGCGTTTCCTTCGATTGCCGGCCGGTCGCTGTTCCTCGGGGGTTCAGCC
>JAUVPA010000050.1 GCA_030598905.1 Acidimicrobiia bacterium | reverse complement strand
TGGTGAGCAGACCGAGGTCGTCCGCGATCCTGGCGAGATGGTCGCGCAATTCTGGGCTCTGCTCGGTGTGGTGCGACTCGATTGCCGAGAGGCCGGCATCCGCGAGCCGTTCGAAAGCTTCGGCGTATTCGGTTCGTGAGAGACCGATGGTGTACGGATGGGCAACGGAGGTGAGGGCATCACTTCTTCGGGCGAGATCGATGACGTCGAACGCTCCGAGGCGGGTCAGTTCGACGTAGGCCGGGCCCCCATCGCGAAGTAATTCGTCAAACACCTGGCGCCGTGAGGTGAAGTGCCCCTTCTCGATGAGGGCGTCTGCAATGTGAGGGCGCCCCACAGACTCGCCGGCAGCCTGGTCGAGCACGTCTTCCAACGTGAGTGGGTATCCCAGGTCGCTCAGGCGAGCAACGATGGTCTCGTTGCGGGCGTGGCGACCCCGGCGTAACTCGACGAGGCGGTCCTGGAGAGGGCCCGGGCCCGGCTCGAGAAACAGCACGAGCATGTGCATCTTCCCCGTCGGCCATTCCACTGATAGCTCGGTGCCGGGCACGAGATCGATTCGGTGTTCCGCAGCCGCTCGTTGCGCTTCGGGGATGCCTTGGGTGGTGTCGTGATCGGTCAACGCGACCGCGGTGAGGCCTATGGCGGCGGCCTTGGTGATCAGCTCGGTCGGACTGTCGGTCCCGTCGGATGCCGATGAGTGCGTGTGGAGGTCGACTGCCATTCAGCCGAGGAAGAAGTTGGCGATGAGGACCGCGGCAACAATCAGCACACCCCACAACGCCCATTTCTTGACGAGATCGAACGTGTGCAGCCGCCGCTGCCGCTTGGCCTCGGCAGCTTGTTTCTCGGCGCGATTTGCCCTCTGTCGATCTCTCTTCTCCGTCGCCATGCGCCAATGTTACTTGTCGACCTCGACGGCCTCGAGATAGATGGTTTGCAACGGAGTCGATGGAGATGGATCGCGACTCCCCGGTGCGGCTCCGAGTTCGACTGTCGCTATCGCGTCGAGGACATCGAATCCATCCACGACGGTCCCGAAGACCGAGTATTGCGGCGGGAGGCCGACATCGTCGAGAACGATGAAGAATTAGCTGCCCGATGTACCCGGCCCGGCGTTTGCCATGGCCAGTGTTCCGCGGGTGTAGGTGAAATCACCAGGAGGGAATTCGTCGGGCACGGCGTATCCCGGTCCGCCGAAACCGGTTGCAGTTGGGTCACCCGCCTGGATGATGAACCCGGGAAGGACCCGATGCGAGACGGTTCCGTCGAAGAATCCCTGCTCTGCTAGGAAGAGGAAGGAGTTGACGGTCTCGGGCGCGGCGGCGGCGTCGAGTTCGAGGGTGATCGGGCCGCACGATGTCTGAATGATCACCGTGACCGACGCATCCGCTCCCATGTCTTGTGGGGTGTCGAACGTCATTTCCGTGGCTTCCTCGGGCTGTTCGGAGTCACAAGCCGTCGGCTGATCTCGGAATTCGGCATAAGACTGCGGCACGACCGGAACAGCCTCTGTTTGGGGAGGTGCCGTAGGAGCCGACGTGGTCGATGTCGGCGGAATCGTCGAGACAGGAGAGATGGTCGTGGTGTTGCTTTCTTCCTGCGTGCTTCCACACGCGCCGAGAACAAGCACGAACGCAACCAACGAGACAGTACGACGAGACATGACGGCGAGCCTATGGCTCGTGACCTCCTACGTCCTACCTCCTACCCTCCCCTCATGCCCCTCATCGTCCAGAAGTACGGTGGAACGTCCGTCGCCGACGCCGATCGGATTCGCGACGTGGCCAAACGTGTCGTCGACACGTTCCGAGCTGGCAACGAGGTTGTTGTGGTTGTGTCCGCCATGGGGCGAACAACCGACGATCTGATTGACCTCGCCAAAAGAGTTGCCGATCGCGACCATCCGCGAGAGATGGACATGTTGCTGACCGCGGGCGAACGGGTATCGATGGCCTTGTGTGCCATGGCGATCGAGGATCGTGGAGTTCCTGCGATGAGTCTGACCGGTTCTCAGGCGGGGATTCTGACGACGGCGACCCATGGCCAGGCCGAGATCGTCGAGATCAGCGGGGACCGTGTTCGGGCGGGCCTCGACTCCGGGAAGGTTGTGATCGTCGCCGGCTTCCAGGGTGTCAGCCCAGACTCGCGAGACGTGACCACCCTCGGTCGGGGTGGCTCGGACGCCACGGCGGCAGCCCTCGCCGCGGTTCTTGGCGCCGACGTGTGTGAGATCTACACCGACGTGGACGGTGTGTTCACGGCCGATCCGCGCATCGTTCCGGATGCCCGCAAGATCGACGAGATCTCCTATCAGGAGATGCTCGAGATGTCGGTTGCGGGGTCCGGTGTGTTGATGGGGCGGAGCGTCGAATTCGGGCGCCGTTACAACATTCCGATCCACGTCCGTTCGTCTTTCACCACAGATATGGGAACCTGGGTGAAGGAGGAGACGATGGAAGAAGCGATCATCCGCGGTATCGCCCACGACACATCCGAGGCGAAGGTCACCGTTCACGGTGTGCCCGACAAGCCGGGTGTTGCGGCCACGCTCTTCGAGCCGCTGGCAAGGGCGGGGGTGAACGTCGACATGATCGTTCAGAACGTGTCGCGCGACGGCATCACCGATATCAGCTTCACAGTTCCTAAGTCATCAATCGCCTCGGCACTCGATGTGGCGGGCTCTGTGTCGACGGATGTGGGAGCTGGTGGCGTGGATGTCGACGAGGACATCGCCAAGGTGTCGCTGGTCGGTGCAGGTATGAAGTCGGAGTCGGGAATAGCAGCGAAGATGTTTCGCATCCTGTCCGACCATGGGATCAACATCGAGATGATCTCCACTTCTCCCATTCGGATCAGCTGCATTGTCGCGGGAGGAGATATCGAGAAAGCCGTTCGGAGTCTGCACGACGGATTCCAAACGGCGATGGCCCCTGCAAGCGAGGGCGACGGATGAAGCAGTACACCAAACCCACTGTTGCCGTTGTCGGGGCGACGGGCGCAGTCGGCCGCACGATGACCCAAGTCCTCGAAGAACGGGATTTCCCGGTGGGGGCGCTGCGCTTCATGGCGTCCGAGCGCTCAGCCGGAGACCAGGTGTCTACCAAGTGGGGCACGGTCACCATCGAGAACCTCGAGACCGCAGATCCCGGTGGTATTGACATCGCCCTCTACTCGGCCGGGGCGGCGCGGTCGCGGGCCCATGCGCCGAGATTCGCGACAGCAGGCGCCGTCGTCATCGACAACTCCTCCGCATTCCGAATGGACAATCACGTTCCCCTCGTGGTCGCTCAGGTGAACGATGCCGCCATCGAGGCGCACGACGGGATCATCGCCAATCCCAACTGCACCACGATGGCGCTGATGATGGCAGCCGGTCCTCTCCACGGCGCTTTCGGTCTCGACCGCATGGTCGCTACCTCCTATCAGTCCACTTCCGGTTCGGGAAGGCGGGGCATGGAAGTGCTCAGATCCGAGCTGGCGGCACTCGGGGCCCGCGAAGAAGCGCTGGTAGGTGGTGGCTGGGAGGATCCCGGCAACGATCTGTACGCCAGACCGATCGGCTACAACGTGGTCCCGCTCGCCGGTTCGCTCAGCGACGGTGGCTACACCGATGAAGAGTGGAAGCTCGTCAACGAGTCACGAAAGATCTTGGACGCACCCGACATACGAATCGAGCCGACCTGTGTGCGGGTGCCGACGATGGTGGGTCATGGCATGGCGGCGTCGATGTGGTTCGACCGTGCCGTGGCGTTGGACGAGGTCCGATCGGTTCTGTCGACCGCTCCCGGCGCCCAGCTGTGGGACGACGAGAAGGTGCCGACGCCACTCGATTCGACGGGCATCGACGATGTCCTCATCGGGCGTGTGCGCGAGACAGTGGGGGACCCGGGTGGGATCAACTTGTGGGTTGTCGGAGACAACCTACGCAAGGGCGCCGCACTGAACGCCGTCCAACTCGCCGAACTCCTCACCGTTCTTGCGTAAGAAACGCGCGTTATGCGCGCGTTTCTTACGCAAGAACAAGACCCCCAAGCGGGTGCCTGGGGGTCTGTGGTCGGGACGGCCGGATTTGAACCGGCGACCTCATCGTCCCGAACGATGCGCGCTACCAAGCTGCGCTACGTCCCGATTGTGACAAGCATATCGCGCCGTCGGGCCAGCCTGCTCAGGTCGTGTCGATCCTGATGCGGTCCACCCGGTTCTTGTCCATCTGGAGCACCGTCAGGCGAAATCCCTCGACGACAACGGTGTCTCCCTCGTCCGGCACGTTGCCGGCAGTCGCCAGGAACAGTCCGGCGACGGTCGAGAACGGCCCGTTGGGCAGTTCAGCGTCGAGTTCGGCCGCGAGGTCCTCGAGCGGTAGTCGTCCGTCTGCGAGCCATTGCCCGTCGTCGATCCGCACGGCGCTTGGTGTACCCGGGTCGTATTCGTCTTGCAGCTCGCCGACCAACTCCGCCAAGAGATCCTTGGGTGTGATGATGCCTTCGAGGCCTCCGTGTTCATCCAGGATCACGCCGATGGCGGCATGGCGTTCTCGCATCTTCTGCAAGGTGTCGAGAATCGTCGCCGACTCGGGAAAGAAGTTAGGCGCCCGGAGCATCTGCGAAATCACCTCAGGCCCAGGGTCTTCATCGAGTTGGAGAAGGTCCTTCACGTAGAGGATGCCCCGCAAGTCGTCAAGATCACCGGAGGTCACGGGGTAGCGGGAGTGTCCCGTCGACGACACGACGTGGCGCACGTCACTCATCGCGATTGGTTCGGAGAGAGTCACGATGTCGATCCGAGGTGTCATCACGTCACGGACCGGTCGATCGGCGACGTCGAAGAGGGCATCGATGATCTCGCGTTCGACGGCCTCGATTGCCCCTCCCCGATGGCCGAGCTCTGCGAGGGCGCGTATGTCCTCCTCGGTCACGGCGTCGTTCGTGTCGTTTACAGGGATTCGGAGCAAAGCGAGAAGGCCGCGCGTGATGCTGGCGAAGAACCTGGCGACGGGGGAGAGCACAACGGAGAGATTGAGAATCGTTGGTGCCACCGCTACGGCGAACCGCTCCGGGTATCGGGCCGCGACTGTTTTTGGCGTGATCTCACCGAAGACGAGAATCACACCGGTCATCACCGCGGTGGCGACCCACGGTCCCCATTGCACGCCGATCAGTGAGATGAACAGAGTCGTGGCGACGGCGGCAGCGAGGACGTTGACGAGGTTGTTGGCGACGAGCAGCGTCGACAGGAGCCGCTCGGGGGTGGCAAGGAGCTCCTGGACCTTTTGCCCGCGTTTTCCCTCAGCGGCCATGCGATGGACTCGTTCCTTGGAGAGCCCGATGAAGGCCGTTTCGGAACCCGAGAAGAACCCAGAAGCCAAGGTACACACGGCGAGGATCGACAGGTAGATGAAGGTGTCCGCGTTCATCGGTCCTCCCCACGGAGGACCGACGTACTTCGAGGGTCCGAGTCGCTGGTCACGCTGGAGCGTGGGCCGCGGTAGCGAGAGCGTCGCGTAATTCGCGGGCGCCGAACGGCTTGACTACCCAGCCGTCGGCTCCTGCACGCCCGGCGAGAAATGTGTCTGCTCCCCGGTCGAGGAGCATGACGACCGGCAGCGCGCGGCCATCGTTGTCTGTGGCACGGATGGTTCTCGTCACGGCCATGCCCCCCATCGATCCGATCTGTAGATCGACGACGACGGCGTCCACTTCCCGGTCGATCGCCGTTTGAGCAGCCGTTGCCGGGTCGTCGTGGTCGATCAGCTCGTTGCTACCGACGGACAGAGCAGAGTGAACCTCGTTGCGCACCCACAAGGCGTCTGCGACGACCAGGATCCGGGACATGGCCCGAATCGTACCCGGCAACGCGGCGACTACATACTGGATTCGGTGTCACCAATATCATCTCCTTCGATGATCAGGAGCCGCCTCATTCTGCCTCTTCTCCTCATCGGTCTGCTGTCGCTCATCGCGTCGGCTGCGGCGCACGACGGCGAGGATCACGTCGTCGTGTTGGACATTGCCAAGCCCGCTGATCAGCGGCTGATGGACTGGGTTGCGGAGACTTTGTCTGACACTGAGGCACATCTCTTCGTTCTCCAAATCGACTCGCCGGGCATAACGTCGGGAGATCCGACCGCGATGTATGAGGCGATCACAACGTCTCCGGCCCCGGTCGTCGCCTGGATTGGCGCCGCGCCCGCCGTCGCTCGTGGCGGCATAGCCAGTGTCTTGAATCTCGCAGATCGCGGCGCGGCGGCACCGGGAGTGCGTTTCGGCTATCTCGAGCCGATGGTGGCCAACGGCTCGGGCACGGCACCGCTGCGGCCCGATCGACCCGCCGAAGGAGCCACCAACACATTCTCCCGGAGCGAGGTTGTCGTGGCTGAACCCGTTCCCGGCTATATCGACGATGTCGTACCGTCGGTCGGTCAACTCATCGTCGGTCTCGATGGTGTTGTGCTCACTCGGCCCGATGGAACACACCACACGATCAGCACGGCCGCCACCAGGACCATCGAGGACGGCACAGAGGTGACCGTGCCGTCGCGAGTCGTGGAATTCCGCAAGCCAAGCCTTCTCGATAGAGTCCTCCGCCTGGCATCCAAACCGGAAACGGCGTTCTTCTTTCTCGTGTCGGGCATCGCCGTGGCGACCTTCGAGTTTTACGCAGCCGGCGTTGGAGTGACCGCAGCCGCTGCTGTGATCAGCCTCTTTCTCGCCGGGTACGGAATGGCAACCCTGCCGATGAACTGGCCGGCCGTCGCCGCGTCCGTTGTCGGCCTCTTTGCGTATAACTGGGACTTCCAGCGAGGGAGGATCGGGTGGCGCAGTGTCGTGGGTACGGGTCTGCTGCTTGCCGGTGGTCTCAACTTCACCACCGCCCTTCCCCAGTTCGGGCCGGTGCCGTGGGTCGTGGTCACGGTGGTGATCGGCGCCGCGCTCTTCTACGGGTTTGCCTTGACGGCGATCGCCAGGTCGCGGTACTCGACGCCAACGATTGGCCGCGAGGGTCTGGTGGGACGATCCGGTGTTGCTGAAACGGACTTCACACCTGAGGGCGTCGTTAATGTTGATGGAGCTCGCTGGAGGGGGAGATCACATCGCGAAGCGGGGATCAAGGCTGGAGATTCCGTCGTGGTGGCATCGATCAGTGGGATTGTGCTCGAGGTCGACCCGGCACCGGTCGACGAAGGTGTTCGCGACTAGCAAGCGAATTTGCCATATTTTTCCTGGGCGAGAGCCCTTGTCGCGTCTAGGTTCCTGCCGCCGCTGGTGTCAGCTCATCCGAAGGGAGACCGTCCTGTGATCGCACTCGATCGCTCTTGGCAGCCTGTAGCGCTTTGCCGAGGCAACCATTCGCACCTGTTCTTTCCTCCGAGCAATTCTGAGAGAAAGGACGAGCGAGAGCGGCGAGAGCTGAGGGCGAAGTCCATCTGCCAGGTGTGTCCGGTTGCGGACGACTGTCTCGAGTACGCGATGACCATCCGCGAGCCGTACGGGATTTGGGGTGGTCTCACCGAGGCCGAGCGGCGACAGCGTGTCAATCGGATGGCTGTCGTCTGACGGTGCGGAAGTCGCCGTCGCGTTTGGTCCATCCCTGACGATCGGTCCACTCGAGAAGCGGCACTGCCTGGCGGCGAGAGAGTCCGAGTTCGTCGCGGAATGTGCTCACGGTGAAGGGCGATTCGATGGCGTCGAGCCGGTCGCGGATCTGGTCGATCTGCTCCGACAGGTAGACGAGGTCGTCCGCCACTCGGACGAGCCGATCCTCACGAATGAGGGCGTGGATCAGGTCCTCTTCGATCCCGAGGTCCGATGCCCGGGGCACGGCGAGTGACGCTGACAGTTCAGCGCGCACTTCCGACCAGTCGTGGATGTCGGCGGCCACGCTGAAGTCGTTCATCCGCACTGCCGTGCCATCTTCGACGAGATCCACGGAGTCGTCGACGAGGACGTCGAGCAGTGTTCCCGGGATACTCATCGCTGAAGCGAGCGTGCTCTTCGGGACGCCGGGGCGAAGGGGATGACGTTCGTGGTAGTCGGAGACGATGCCAACTGCCTCGTGCTCCATAGACCGAGCCTCGTCGTTGGAGACGATTTCGATTCCGTCGGAGAGGCCCGAGGCAGTACCGCCGCCGGACGATGCCCTGAGTCTCTCGACATTGTGCCGTCCGTGGACGACGAGCAAGGCTTCTGCGACGGCATCCCTTCCCGAGCTGATAGCTCCTTGTATGAGCTTCGCTGAGTCCCTCGTTGGTCTTCTGCCTGGATCGGGATCGAGGACGGTTCCGCCAGCAACCACGGCGCGTCGCCCCGTGTCTCGCAGGATGTAACGGTCGCCAGCACGCAGTGCCACGTCGGTCGCACACGTCACCAGGGCGACGCCGTGTTCGAGGAAACGCAGGCGAACTGGGACCGCAGCCGTTCCAACATGGAGGTGATAGGCGCCCCTGTCGGTGAGTTCGTCCTCGAGTCCGCGCACGCGACGAACGGAACCGAGCAGACGCCGTGTTGTGATGAGGGAATGCCTGCCGGCGAGAAGAGTGCCGCGCGGAACCTCGTCCCGGTCCACGCCGGCAAGGTTGATGGCGACCCGAGATCCCGCTGCAGCGACCTCGACCGACGCTTCATGGGACTGGAGCCCGCGGACCCGTGCCTCGACGCCATCTGGGTACACGAGCAGGTGATCGTCTATTGACAGTTCTCCACCTGTGAGCGTCCCGGTAACGACTACACCGGCACCAGCGATGACGAAACTCCGATCGATCCAGAGCCGAGGCCGCCGTTCGTCGAGGCTGGGTCCTGCCGCGTCGAGCTGATCGAGCAGCGCGCCGCGCAGCGAATCGAGTCCATCGCCTGTCACTGCAGAAACCGGGATGATCGGCCATCCCTCGATCGTGGTTCCGGCGACGAGTTCGTCGACCTCGAGATGGGCGAGTTCCACGACGTCGGGATCTGCCAGATCGATCCTGGTCAGAGCCACGACTCCGTGGGTGATACCGAGAAGGTCGAGGATCGCGGCGTGCTCCTCCGTCTGCGGCATCCATCCCTCGTCGGCCGCTACGACGAGGATGGCCACATCCATGCCTCCAACGCCTGCCAGCATGTTCTTGATGAATCTCTCGTGGCCCGGGACGTCGACAAAACCAACCTCGACCCCGGCTCCGAGGTTGGTCCATGCAAAACCGAGGTCGATCGTCAGGCCCCTCTCTTTTTCCTCTCGCCAGCGATCCGGATCGCGTCCGGTGAGCGCCTGAACGAGTGTCGACTTGCCGTGGTCGACGTGCCCGGCGGTTCCGACGATCGGCACGTCAGCTCGCCATGGCGGTAGCGACGACCTCATCCGAGGAGGGGTCGACCGTACGGAGATTGACCACGGTTGTCGCGTCGCGTTGGGTGGAGACGATCGGCGGCTCGTTTGCCAGCAGGAGGTCGCGCGTCATGTGGGGAAGCTCGATCACCGGGGTGTCGATGGCTGAACCGGGCACCGACCCGCCGCCCACGACCGCAGCACCCGGTACAACTCTTCCGATGCCCGCCGCAGCGACGACGGCTTCCG
>JAUVPA010000004.1 GCA_030598905.1 Acidimicrobiia bacterium | reverse complement strand
GATCATCGAAGGGGCGGTTTTGGACCACGGCGGCGAGGTCGTCGAGTTCGTTGGTGACGAGTTTCTCGCCATCCTGCCGTCGGCGGCAGATGGGGTTGAGGCGGCGACGGCGATCCAGCGGTCGCTGGCTGGAGAAAACGAACGGCTTCCGGTAGGGCGGAAGATGCGGTTCAGGTTGGGGGTGAACTATGGGCCGGTCACGGTAGAAGACGGACAGTGGTTCGGCGATGTCATCAACATCGCCGCCCGGTTGCAGGCCATGGCCAAGGCCGGAGGCATCTGTGTCTCCGGTGCCGCCCTCGACGCGGCTGGGAAGATCTCATCCCAGGTACTGTCGCTGGGGAGGCAGCGGCTGAAGAACATCCCAGAGCCGGTGCTGGCCTATGAGATCGTGGACGCCGAGCTTCCCACAGAGGATGCCAAGCCGTGGCGGCGGCGGATCCCAACTCCGGATCGACCGTCGATCGCAGCCAGTCCCTTCGTCAACTTCGGCGACGCAGACGACGGCCACTTCGCGGACGGGCTCATGATGTCGTTGGTGATAAAACTGATGACGATCCCCGGCCTCGACGTCGTCAGCGAGAACTCTTCGCTCGGCTACCGGGACCAGGCGTACTCCGCGCAGCAGATCGGACATGAGCTCGGTGTGCGCTACGTTCTCGAGGGCGGCGTTCAGCGGAGCGGGTCAAAGGTCCGGGTGCTCGCCCAGGTCATCGACGTCGAGACGGCGGCGACGGTATGGGCCGATCGATTCGAGGCAGAGATCGATGACGTGTTCGCCGCCCAGGACGACCTAGTGGCCCGAATCGTCGAGGCGATTGACGTCGAGGTGATCGGCGGCGATCTCGCTGCTTCCTATCGCGACGAACTCGATCCAGAGAGCGTGGAAATCGTGTACCGGGGCCTGCAGGATGTGTCGCTCGCCACGACCGCTTCGCTCCGCCGAGCGTACGGACACTTTGAGGAGGTGACCAAAAGAGACCCGGAGAGTCCACTTGGGTATGCCCTGTCGGCGTGGGCGCACTTCTGGGCGGCGCTCAACGGCGCGGTCGACGATCCGGAACATCACAATTCCGTTGCCAAGGAATTCGCTCAGATGGCGATCGAGCACCACGACACTTCCGGCATAGGCCACATGGTCCTTGCCCACGTGCTGGTCCTCGATCACGACTGGGAAGGTGCACTGGAAGCGGCATCGAAGGCAACTGTGGAGAGGCCCTCCTGTGACCTGTCGTTCGGGGTCGCCGCCAGCGTGAAGCGATACCTCGGGGATTGGGAAGAAGCAGTCGATCTAGCGTCGCGAGCCATCCGACTGAGCCCACTCATGTCGGACTGGTACCGATCTACGATGGCCAACGCATATTTCGTCGGTGAGGACTACGAGATCGCCGCCGAAACGGCCGAAGGTGTCGTCGCCGAAGATGAGACCAACACAGAGGCGCTGTTGACGTTGGCGGCGGCGCAGGCGGCGCTCGGACGGAAGCGCCACGCGTCCGCAGCGATCGACCACGTTCGTCGGACCGCACCCGGGCTCAATACCGATCGCCTGCGCAAGAACCTTCCGTACCGAGACGAGTCGACGAAGGAGCGTTTCGTCGAACGTCTCGAAGAGGCAGGGCTGGACTAGGCGGTCTGACTCGCGCGGTGCAAGCTCAGCTAACCAACACCGGCGGGCGGCCCGACCCCCTCTTTGGGTCAGCCGGTAACGGTCACTGTGCCCTGCATCCAGGGGTGCGGAGTACAGAAGTACGGATAGGTACCAGGCTCCGTGAACGTGTAGGTGAATGTGTCGTCTTGGTTGAGGAACCCCGAATCGAACATCCCGTCCGGCGACACCACCGCGCCGTCGGAGGTACCTGACGTCACGGTATGAGCGACACCGTCCAGGTTCGTCCAACGCACCGTGGCGCCCACCGCAACCGTCAGGTCGATCGGGTCATAGGCATTGTCGGCATTGTCGGGGAGATACGAGTCCACGGGGATGGTCACCGCGGCGTCGACCTCGGTCCCGTCTTGGCCATCACCGGTCGCCGACTCGGCTTCCGGCACGCTGAAGATCTCCGAGTTGGTTCCCCCGCTGATCACGATGTTGCCTATGGCACCTTTGTAGAAGGTCCTGACCAGTGCATGATCCACCAGGATCACCGTTGAAGGCACCAGCGCATCGATCTCGACCACCGTTCCTCCCCCTGCGACGACCAGCGTTGATTGTGAGCCGCGGATGACACGATTGGCCTGATGTGTGGCGGCCTCTGGATACACCAGATCCCAATGGGAGCCGATCGGGTGGAAGTTGGAGTCGAGGTTCAGACCCTCGTTCACGAAGTAGATCCGGCCTCGTTCTCCCACGTCCATGGTCAGCGAGTTTTCGCCGACCAGCGCATCGGTGCGTCCGTTGAACGTGACGAACCGTGGCTCCTCGTTAGACAGTGCATCGCGGTCGAACGGAGCCTCGCCGCCGCCCTCTGCGGTTTCGCCGACGTACCACTCGCTTTGCATGATTGCCCACTCGTGATCGACCGCAGGCAATGGCACCTCCGGGTCGACGATGAACATGCCGACCATGCCATGAGCGATATGCGAAGGCACGTCGCCGTAGGCGCAGTGGTACATGAACGCACCCGGGTACAAGAGCCTGATCCGAATCGTGGCCGTCTCACCGGGGTTGGCCGTCAGATCGGCTGCGCCGCCGCCCTGGCCGGTTACTGCATGGAAGTCGATGTTGTGTGGGTGTCTGTTGGTCTCCAGATTGGTGAGCGAGATGTTCACGACGTCTCCGACGCGACCCCTGAGCACCGGACCGGGCGATCCGCATGTGATGTCTGTCTCGCCAGCGATGCGGAAGCCCCACATCTCAGTCGTGATCCCGTTGGCAGGATCGAGAGGGCATACACCCTCGATCGACTCGATATGGACATCCCAGATCCGCTGATCGGTGCGCGCGATGGTTGGAGCAACGTCGGGTGCGATTGAGACGTGGCGTTCATCCGCAGGAGCGGTGGCGAGCTCCCCAACCGGGACCAGCTCGGGTCGAATGCTCTGGTCGACCGGCCACCCTGGAGCAGCGCCTCCTGCTGTTCCGTCCCCGCCTTCCTCGGCGACAATCTCGCGCACATCGGCGCTCGACAGTGAGCTGTTCTGGATGACGATCGACGCGGCTAGCAGTGCGATCACTGCGAACAGAAGGGCAAACTGCCATGCCTTGTGCCAGAACCCGTCATTCATGAACCGTCTCCTTCGTCGGATGGCTTGAGTTGCGCACCACACACGAGTCGTCGCCCACGGAACATCCGCTGAGCCCGATCGGTATGGAAGATGATCCTCAGTTTCACAATTCCTGACTCATGAACTAAGGAATTACCCTATCGAGGAGCAGGTCCTCAACGCGAGCGATCGGTCTCGACGGACGACATGGCGGCGGACCTCGGCCGAGAAGCTAGAGCGCTACAATGAGAGCATCGATCGCCGCCACGAATATTCCACTCCTCGACTGCGGAGGCGGAATCGATTTAGCCCCATCGCCCGTGTAGGGCTGCACCGCGTGTCGTTGGGCACCAAGCGATGCGCTCGGCAAGGTGCCCATCATTTCGGAAAGTAGCGTGGCGCAGAACACGCTGAATGCGTCCAGCGACGATCCGCTGGCCGTTCGCCGTGCGGTGATTCTCGCCGCGGGCAAAGGGATCCGCCTGAAACCGCTGACCGCCGATGTTCCAAAGTGCATGGTCGAAATCGGCGGCGAGCCTCTACTCCAGCGCGCGTTGCGCGCCCTGGCCTCGTGCGGCGTCGCCGAGGTGGTGATCGTCATCGGCTACCTGGGCGAAGTGATCCGAGATCGCATCGGCTCGCGCTTTGCCGGACTCGTCATCAGATATGTTGAAGCACCCGAGTTTGAGAAGACGAACAACATCCGCTCGCTGTGGGACGCTCGGGATTACCTTGATCAGGACATCATGCTGCTTGAGGCTGATGTCGTATTCGATCCGGCTGTCATAGCCGCGTTGCTGATGGAGCCCGGCAGCAGCGCCGCTGTGGCCCCGTACCACAGGGCGATGTCCGGGACCGTCGTGCGACGCGACGGCCAGGAGCGAGTCACGAGCTTCACACTCGGCGCCGACCAGGAACAACCGTTCGACGCTACCGATACGTTCAAAACCGTCAACATCTATCTGCTGCGCGAGGAGCTGCTGCACGACCAGATCATCCCGCGCCTTCGCAGTGAGATCGAAGCGGGCCAAGTGCACAAGTACTACGAGAGCATCTTCCGCGATTGCGTGGCAGATGGATCCCTTTCTGACCTGGCCGCTGTCGATGTGTCCGCGAGCCGCTGGTATGAGATCGATGACGATCGCGATCTCGATGTCGCGCAGTTCCGCTTCCTCGACCGCGACGCGCAGTTCGATCGCCTCCAGCAACTCCACGGGTCGTACTGGCGATACGGCTTCACCGATCACTCATACCTGTACAACATGCATTTCCCACCCGCCGAAATGCTCAGGATCTTTCAGAACGATCTCCGAGAGATCGTCTTGAACTATCCGGCCGCCCAGACCGAACTAGCGCACCTCGTTGCCGACTGGACCGGCGCCAACCCTGGTCACCTCGTGGTGGCCAACGGTGCCGCAGAACTCATCAAGGTCCTCGGCAACCAGGTCGCGCGGCGTCTCACGATCGCCACGCCCTCGTTCAATGAATACGAGGAGGTGACCGCTCCGGACGAGCTCAACCGCTTCCCGCTTAACCCTTCAACGTTCGAGCTGGACATAGATGCGTTTGCCGAGTCCGCCATTCGGTGGCGATCCGATGCGGCAGTGGTCGTCACGCCGAATAACCCGACCGCGGTCTCGGTGCCGCGTGGCGAAGTGCTAAGACTGGCACGCCGGTTGGAGGATCAGGATTGCCGGCTGATCGTCGACGAGTCATTCATCGATTTCTCGCGCGCTGGTGCGGGCGGGAGCGTCGAAGAGATGGTCGGTGCGTTTCCCAACCTCGTTGTAATCAAGAGCATGAGCAAGGTATTCGGAATCGCCGGCCTCCGGGTTGGCTATCTGCTCAGCGCGGATCGCGGGTTCGTAGAGGCCGTTCGACGGAGCCTGCCGATCTGGAACATCAATGGCCTTGCTGAGGAGTTCCTGCGCACAGTCGGACGCTATCGGAGTGAGTTCTCCGAGAGCTGTGACCTGACTCGAGCGACTTGTCGCGAGCTGTATTTGGACCTGCTGACACTCCCGGGCATCGAGCCGGTTGAGCCGGACGCCAACTTTGTGCTCTGCAAGCTGGTCGTACCCTCTGTCACTGGTCCGGAGATCGCGCGTCGCCTCTACGTCGAGCACGACATCCTGGTCAAGGACTGCGTGGGCAAGAGCATGTCCGAAGCAGACCGCTATTTGCGGATCGCGTCGCGGACGTCGGCGGAGAATCGCAGGCTTGTCCAGGCACTATCGCTCTGCTGTGGCCACGCGAAGACCACACGACGTCCGGAGGATTGAGATGGAACCAAGCGACGCCGAGAATGCCGCCCTCATGAAGCACCTGGAAAGGACCATCCCTCCGATGGACCTGAGGGACGCCGAGAAGCTGCTGCGCGAAGTGAAACAGATCCTCGACGAGTGTGGCGTCGTCTTCTTCCTCCGACAGGGCACCTGTCTCGGTGCAGTGAGAGATCACGCGCTGATCCCTTGGGATGATGACCTGGACCTCGGCTCGATCATTGGAATGCACGGCTTCACCGAGGACGCCATCGAGCCCACAGTCGCGGAGCTCCGTGCGAACGGGTGTTACGTCGAGGTTCACCGAGATGGCCTCTACACCTCCGTCAAGATCATGAAGTACCGGATCAAGATTGACTGGCAGTGCTACCGCGTGGTCAAAGGAACCATTGCTCACTATCCCGGCGTGCCGTTCCCTGTGAGCCTGTTCACAGAGCTGGCCGAGGTCGAATTCATCGGCGACAAGTATCTCGTTCCGAGTCCGCCCGAGGAGTATCTCCGGTGCAAGTACGGTCCGGACTGGGTCACACCGAAGCAGGTCGGCTATGAGAAGGATGTTCTGGACAACATGCCGGAGGGAGCCGTCCCCGGCCGTGCGGGGTGGCTGAGGCGCTCGCTGGCCGTTCACTTCTCCTCACGCCGGACCGGAAGGCTGCTGGTGCTCGATAGCAACGGCGATCCAGTGTCGGGCGCGAGAGTTCTCGTCGCAGGACTGGGTCAGGCCAGGACAAATCGCAAGGGCTACGCGAAGTTCTATCTGCCTGGTCCGGACACCTACGCCGTGGCAGTCACGGGCAACTCACGCGAAGAAGTGCTCTACGAAGAGGCGATGGCCCCGGGAATGACCTACGTCTATCGACCGGACCCTGCCAGGCCCGCGGGGAGATACTTCGTACTCGCGGAGGAGTAGCAAACATCTGGAGCATCTCTGAGCAACGAAGCAGAAAGGGCGGGAGGACGGCGCCGTCCAAGCCTCGGTGGATCGTGTAGGTGTGACTCAGGCTTGCTGCCTTCCCCACCTCGTAACGTCGCAAGGAGCCTGTCTTCAATTGAGCAGGTCGATTCACAAGTTGTAGAACCGGTCAAGAACTGGACATGTCCGGGGTCAACCCATGCTGGAGAGAACCGCGCCGATCACATCCTGAAATGTTGGCGCCGGGTCACGGTCCTTGAATCCTGCCAGGCGACCGTACACTTCGGCGGCGGCCTCGTGAAAACCCGGTGGAAGACCGACAGCGGCGAAAGAATCTGCGATCTCGCGCATCTCGCCGGTGAAACGCCACGCCTTGACTGTGTTCTCGCTCACGGCGTTGTCACTACTTTGTTCCAGACCCTGCTGTGAGATGGACCATTCGTTCAGCAACGGGGTCTCGACGCCCTCCGCGTGCGCGAGAGCCCGGATGGCGATGAGAAGTGCGGCCGCCCCTTTCGTCCACGCCGCGTAACACGTTTTGAGCGCCGAGGCCGCGCCGGCACCACCCTCGATCGTGATCGCTTCGAGGACGCTCCCGTCGAAGAGCGCGGCTACTACCTCCGGTTGGGCACCGGACAGGTAGAGGCGGGTCGTGCCGCTCGACAGGGTGGGCGGTCCAACTATCCCGCCGTCCACGAAAAGCGCACCCGCTTCCTCGACGATCGCCGCGATTTCGCGCGCGGTCCCGGGAGCCACTGCGTTCGCGTCGACGTAGATGCTGGCGAATCCCCGCCTTGCGGCTTCGCTCGCGACGGCAATCGCCGCGGCCGGTGGACAGACGGAAATCAGCACGTCGCTCTGGTCTATGAGTGCATCGAGCGAGCCCACATCCTCGAGCCCGGACACATCTGCGCGGCCGCGCGTTGCCTCCCCTCGTCCGTCGGACGACCACATCACCCGGCCCCCAGCTGCGACTGCTGCCGCGCCAACGGTTGCACCCATGTTGCCCGGGTGCAGAATACCGATTCGCAGGCTCACGATGTACCTCCCCGCTCAGGGCTCGATGGTTCGGTCCGTACCGTCGTCCCTCGAGCGCAGGTCCGCAATTCGATGACCTCGACGTCGCAGGAGCACGCCTCAAGCGCGTGTAGCTTGGCGTGGTGACCGAAGCGGACCATTCGCACGATCGTTTGCTCGACGAACAGGCCGCATACTTCGATGCTCGAGCGGCGGAGTACGACGCAAGCATGGAACCCGAGCCTGCGGACGCCGACTTCGAGGAGTGGCAGCAACTGAAGGCCGGTGTCCGTGCGCTCCGGCTCACAGGCGATGTTGTCGATCTTGCTGCAGGAACGGGAATCTGGACTGAGCTGATCGGCGAAACGGCTTCGACAGTGACGTTGGTGGACGCCGCACCCGAAACCCTCGACCTTGCACGGTCGAGACTCGGTACCGAAGGCCTGACTTACGTAGTCGCCGATCTCTTCTCTTGGGAACCCACTCGTCGATACGACGGAGTGTTCTCGTCTTTCTGGCTGTGTCACGTTCCTCCAGACCAAACCGTTGGATTCGTCGATTTGGCGGAACGTGCCTGTCGTCGGGACGGTGTGATTGTGGTGCTCGACGAGCACACGTTCGATGATCCCGGATTGGCGAAGGCAGCGGCCAAGGGAGATGACCCCTGGGTATCTCACCGAAGTGTCGGAGACGGCCGTGAGTTTCGTCTCGTCAAGGTGAGCCACGAACCTGACGAGGTCGCCGGGCTCTTTGATCAACGTGGTTGGCGGACCACGATTCATCACCGCGGGCCAAGGTTCTTCTTGCTCTCAGCTCAACCGCCCAGTGACTGAGGCACCGACTCACCGCCCATATGAGATGCGATATTGGCGGGTTGGGTTGGTGGTGCACCGATTCGGGTTTGGGGTGCCGGGTATGGTGCCGTCTCGGTGGTCGTGGACCGCCTGGAGGCGATAGAGGAGCCACTTGTGGCACGAGTGAGATACATGGTGCATGACGTTGACGATGCCGTTGCGTTTTATGTCTCCAAGCTTGGCTTTGTGCTCGAGCAGCAGTTTGGATCGGCGGTAGCGATCTTGGTTCGTGGTGATCTCGAGCTCATCGTTGCTGGGCCGAAGACGTCGGCTGCGAGGCCGATGCTTGATGGTGCGAAGCCTTCTCCAGGAGGTGGCTGGTCGAGGTTTGTGTTGAACTTTGACGATTTGGAGTCCACGGTTGCAAGGCTGAGAGCAGACGGTGTGGAGTTCAGAAACGACATTGTGGAACAGGACCGACGCAAGCAGATTCTCTGCGTCGACCCGTCTGGCAACGTTGTTGAACTCTTTCAGCCCGAATAGCCAGCAAATCCCATCTCATGGTGTACCGACCCTCGGCCGCGCATACCTGCCTGCGATATAGGCGGCTCTAGACGGTGACCCAGCCGTAACAACGAAGAGGCCTTTCGCGGCGGTCTTCTCGCCGGGCCGCACCGTCCGTGGCGGCCATCGAAAGCGACCGATCGTGTTAGTCGCCGTTCTCGGAGAGTGAACGCAGCCGCTCGAACGGGTAGATCCCGGTGCTGTGTCCGTCGGGGGCAAACGTGAACGTGATCGCATAACCTCCGACGAGACGAGCCTCGGTCACCGCGATAGGTTGACCGCCGCCGAGTACGGCACGCGTTGCTTCGATGCCGCTCGGTTCACGACAGCTCGCACACTCACACACGGACCGCAGGTCAGTGGCCGACAATTCGGCGATCACCCCGTCGCTCCAGGTGATTGTGACGGTGCTCCCCTCGACTTCGATCCTGTCAGGAACCACGTCGGTCACGGTAGAACGCCTCAGCTTCTTGGGTGGACAGATTCCGCCATGGCTACGCGGCGGGCCGTCGACCATCCTCGGTGCGATGGCGGCCAGGCCGCAAGGATCGATCTCGAGGGTGGATCAAGTGGCCGATGAGGCGAGTCATTGGGACGGTTACCTCGTGGAAGCGGCCGCCGGCGTTGCATGGGCGGCGGAGCCGCACGCCAATAGGCTCTGAATCGTGGGAAGGAGCTGCCGAAACATGGCGATCGATGCAGAGACGCTGAACCGAGTGTTGTGGAAGATCCCGAATGTGTTGTGCCTCATCGGTTCGCGGTCTGGCGACCAATGGAATGGAATGACGGCGTCGTGGGTGACTCAGGTGTCGATGGAACCTGTGCTCGTGGCTGTCTCGGTCGATGTGTCTGCCGTGACGAATCGTCTCATCCGCGAAGGTGGCATTTTCAGCGTCAACCTTTGGGACCGCGACGACACACGGACGTTCGTGAAGTTCTCCAAACCTGCACAGAAATCCGAGATGGCTCTCAATGGTCGGCCAATTCGTGAGGGGGTGACGGGTGTACCTGTGTTCACCGAGGCCGTTGCCTGGATCGAATGCACGGTGTGGCAGACCGTCGAGTGCGGAACTCATGATCTGTTCATCGGCGAGGTTGTCGACGCCGGCTTTCGTGAAGATGTCGAAGATCCAGTCGTGGCCCGAATGGAAGACACCAGGATGAAGTACGGCGGCGTCAAACGCGGAGGACTTTGACAACGACTGCTCACTTGATGCCTTGCACAGCGGCAGCTGCGCAACGGCGGCCTTGACTCGAGGCACAAGCGGCCGCCCAGGTCGGCACAGTGGGTGGCTCCCTTCCGATTTCGGCGCGATCACTGGGGCTGGTGGGAAGAGTTCGTGGCTAGCGTCACTCGAAACCGATGCGAGGGGACGAATCCGTGTATGTGATCAAGCGAGTGTGGGTCACGAAACGCCGTGAAGCGAGGCGCGTAGCTTCGATCGTGGCTGAGGTTGGGAAGATCTACGAAACCAGTGGCCAAAGAGAGCCAGTTCGCGTCTACTTCAACGGCGGTACGTTGCCGGGCGACCGTGACATCGTGTACATGGAGTGGACGGCGCCAGTGCTCGAGTCTCCGTACCGGGGCGACAATGAGTTTCCTGACACCGGCGGCCTTGGACAAAAGATCCGTGACCTCACCGAAGATTCATGGATCGAGTTCTACGAACTACTCACCCCCGACAAGGCGGTGCCAACCGACTAGGAGCCCGCTCCGCCTCATCGCCTGCACCTCGGTGGAACACCGGACCCCCTACCTACGGTTGAGGAGGTATGGCACGACGTATCGGGATGATCATCGTGGCGGTTGCTCTCCTGGGCATCGCCGCCGTCGCGATTCTCACGAACAGAGAAGCGCGAGCAACCGAAGTGCGAGCGGATCCGCGCGAGCTCTACGACCCGATCGTCGGCGGCGAGGACTTCCCGGGAGGCCTGCGGTGGCCCATCTCTCGGGACGGAATCCGACCCATCTACGAGCCATCATTCATTCCAGCGGGGGACGTGGATTGGCAAGGCGCTGACCTGGTGATCGGCGTTGAGATCGGCGGTGAAGCCAGGGCGTACCCGATCGGGCTCCTCGGGGCTAGGGAGATGGTCAACGATTGGGTCGGTGACGTCCCGATCCTCGTCACTTGGTGTCCGCTTTGCGGAACCGGCATCGTCCATGAACGGTCCCTCGACGGCGAGCCCGTACTGTTCGGCAACCAGGGCGCGCTGTGGGGAAACGCCATGACGTGGTGGGATCACATCACCGGCAGCATCTGGAGCCAACCGATCGGAGAAGCGATCGCCGGGCCGTTCGAAGGGCGGAGCCTCAAAGTCTTGCCATCAACGCTGACGACCTGGGATGCATGGCTCGCCGGTCACCCGCACACGACCGCACTTGACGGACCGACGTACGACTCGGGTACATCGCTGGACCTGCTCGCCATCGTGGTGGATCTCGAGGGCGAGGCGGCTGCTTATGCGATCGATGGTCTGCGTGGACACGGCGTCGTCAACGACGTCGTCGGCGGGCTGCAGATAGCCGTTCTCCCTCCGAACGCCGATCACTCGTGGGCAGTGTTCTCACGAGAAGTCGCAGGCCAAACAGTGACCCTCGAATACAGCAACGCTGTGCTCACCGACGTTGAGACTGCCAGCACGTGGGACCCGACGACAGGAGAAGCGACGGCCGGAACTCTCCAGGGCGAGCGCCTGGTGCCGGTGCCGGCATCTACAGTTTTCCCGAAGGACTTCGTTACGTTCTGGCCCGCAGGAACGGTTTGGGAGCCACCACGCAACTAACAACCTTCTGTATCGATCAAACAAATGGGTGACTGGCAGAACACCCGGCAGCATTGCCCCGACGCCCTTGTGCCCGGCGGCTCCATCTGGCTTATGCTCGGCCGGCCATTGTGTTCCGGTCGGCGAAGGAGCAAACGTGGAGACCGAGGGAGCCGTCGAGCAGACGAACGGGGCAGCAGTAGTCGACGAAGCCGAGCACGTCGACCTGAAATCAACTGTGGCGCGGAAAGTCGTTGGATGGATCATCGCCGCGGTCCTGATCTTCCTAGCGCAGCGCGATCTCCGGAGGCGGACCCCCGAGTTGGTGCGCGGCCCGGTCGGGCTGTGGAAGGCAGTGGCGATGATGCCGCCGGGAGCGGTGGCCTACCTACTTCTCGGCCGACGCAGGGCAGCACCGCAGGCGACCGTCGAAATGCTCAACTCGATCGCCGCCTGACGCAGGTCCCCAACACAGGGCACGTCCCCGTTTGGACCCAACCCAAAGTCGTCGCCCAATCCATCACACAACCCTCCAGACCGCCCATATCGGCGACGCACATTGCGGGTTAGGCGGACTTCAGGAGCGGTTTGTGGGCTCGGAACGGGTAACCCCAGGTTCCGAATTGTCGGGCGTTTTTCTCGCCTGAGGCTCCGCCGTAGGTGTCGACGCTGGGTCCGAACTCGAGATCAACGAATCCGGCGCCCGTGATAACTGTTTCCCACCCTGCACACGGCAAGGCACCGGCAATTCAGCCAGTCCAGAGGTCGATGTTCCGTTTCGCCTTTTCGGAGACGGGCTTGTCCACGCAGATGTCGGCGATCTGGAAACGTCCCCCTGGTTTGAGAGCACGGGCGACCTGCTTGTAGGCACCGTGCTTGTTCACCATGAGGTTGAGCACACCGTTTGAAATAACCAAATCGGTGGACTCGGCGTCTACGGGCAGCCGTTCAATGAGCCCTTTTCGAAACTCGACGTTGTCCAAGCCCATGCGGTCGGCGTTCCGTCGAGCAGCATCGAGCATTTCGGGTGTCATGTCCACGCCGATAACCCGCCCTTCCGGACCGACTGCTCTGGCGGCGATGATGACGTCAACACCAGCTCCCGAACCCACGTCGAGGACCGTCTCACCCTTTCCAGGTAGACCGAAGTGGAAGGGGTTGGCCACTCCAGCGAACGATGCGATCACGTCGTCGGGTATGTCATCGATGATCGACTCGTCATAACCCACCTGCCGAGCTGCGTCCCGACCGGTGTGGAAGTGGAACTCGTGGTCAGGGCTGGACGCTACCTCGGCGTAGTGCCTCTGGATCTCCATCCGAAGCTGATCCTCATCAACCGGGATCACGTCTGTCACCGCACTCCTCCCTCATCGAGAGTCCGTAGCGAAACCCCATTGCGGGCCGTGGGCGACGGCCGGGGCCAGCCATCGCCGGTAACTCGCCTCTTGCCTTGTTTTCTGTCGATACCGACGCTCAGATGCTGACTACTCGGTCGGCTCCGACGGTGTAGTCAGCGAAGTCCTTCGGCGTGATGAACTTGGCGTTCTTGCCTTCTAGATCCTGCTCGGAGACCCCACGGGCCTTCCCGCAGCCGCCTCAGACGTAGACCGGAACCTCATGTTCGATGATCTTCGGCCACAGTTCCTTCAGTGGCGGCCAGCCGACACCGTCGATCTGATCGGATACGTGATCCTTCATCAGATACGTGGCTTCCCCGAGGAGCACCAACTCCGGCTCGTGTCCAGCGTCGATGGCCCCGATGGCTCCAACAAACGGGATAGTGGCTCGTGTCGGATCGTCAGACCCGTGACTACTTGTGTAGAGGATCTTTGCCATTGTTGCTCCTCTCATTTCCGGACGGCGCCATGCCAACGTGACCCACCGGGGTCGATTGATCGGCGTGCTCGCCGACTCCAAACCTACACCGCCGGGACAAGCGCGTGCAGGCCCGAACAAGTCATGATCGGGCCGCACGCATTCGAAAGAAACCAGTCAATGTTGTGGGCAGTGCACGTTGGTGCTTCCGACTCGAGTCGGGAGGTTCGGGATTGCTGCTGCCGGTGCGGCGATCACTTGCGTGATAGTTCACGGGCACCCGCGCTCCAGCATGACCCGCCAATGCGCCGAAGAAACGAAACTACGTTCTCTTCCCTCCAGGGACAGCACTGAAACCGAGTGACGCTGCGCTACTGATCCTCGGTGAGCACCCGCTACCCGAGTAGCCACGAGCCTGGCAGGGGCGAGGGTGTGTCCCCCTCTTGCGCGAGGGTCTGATCCATTTCGTGACGCTCGAGGCCGCCGTCTCGAGCGGTAGGGTTGCCGGCGTGTTCCGACGAGCAGCTGGGCGGGGACTGATGCTGACTGCTGTCACAGTTGTGGCTGTGGTGAGCACAGCTTGTGGCGGTGCCGACGGCGCAACCGACAACCCCACCCCAATAACTGAATTGGCCGAAACGACGACGTCAGCACCTGCCATCGACCCCAATCCCTCGAACGTTGATGGCTCCGCTTTCGGTGAGGGCGTGGCCACGGTGCAGGTCGGCGCCGACCACTGGGAGTTCACGATTGCGGAGTCCAACTCATGTGTTGTGGCAGCAGAAGGCGTTCCGGTCAACTCTGCAGCCGAGGCGGGCGGCGGAGAGGTGACACTGAGCTTCGGCTGGTTGGCTGACCAACCAGACGCCGGTCGGGTCGAGCTATTCAACGAGCAAGGTTCGGTGAACTGGGTGGTCGACGCAGAGGGTGGAAGGATCGATGAAGGCTCTGTGGACGGGGATACGGCCACGTTCGCGGCGACGTTCGTACAACGGGTCAACCGCTTCAAGCGAACGGGGACGATCGTTATCACCTGCGGTTGACTCGCTTGCCGGTGCTTCAGGGCACTCTTCCGCGCGTAGGGTTGGGCAGGCCTTCCGCCTCTGAAGTCAGCGGTTGGCGTCGCAACGAGTGAGGGGTGACGAGTGTCCGGTCGAGTGGCTCGTTTCGGTTGGTTGGCGCTTCTGGTCTCAGCCATTGTTGTTGCCACAGCCGGCTCCGGTGGGGTGGGCCCGACGACGTCCGGGACACCTCCCACGACTGCAGCAGCCGCTGCCTCGGCGTCGACGACGGCCACTGCCGCCGCAGCAACGACGGCCGCGACAACTACGACGACGGGTCCAACCACCGCGACGACCGTGACCCCCGTGAGCGTCGTCGAGCTGCCCGAAGGTTTGACGATCCCGTTTCCGGACGGCGGCAACGTGACGATGGCCGGCGGCGATGCGTCGGCAGCGTTTGCGGCGGTTCAGTATTCGATCGATCGATCCGACGAGGTCATCAGCTTCTACGAGGAGTGGACGGCGAGTGATGCCCGCGAGTGGCGCATGTCCGAGTCGACCGAAGCCGGCGGTGCCAGTCGCAGCGTCGTGTGGCTAGCCGACAAGTCGGGAATTGCGGTGAGCGGCTGCGGGTCCAATCCGGATGCGTTCGACTTTGTCTGCGTGACCGTCGACCACAGGGAATAGCTCCAGCAACAGGTAGACCCGAGAGGAACGACACGCCGATCTGTCACCCGTCGCAGGCGGCCGATCACCTCGTCACCTGCGAGCCGGTAGCCGTTAGTGCTCAACGCGGACCCGACGCCGTCCGATGGGACACCGTACGCAGGAAGGTGCGGGTGGCGTGAGACCAAGAACCGGCGGATACAGCCTGGTTGAACTGATGGTCGTGATGTTTGTGATCGCTCTCCTGATCGCAGTTGCTGTTCCGACCTACGCGGGGTTCCGCAACCGGGCTTTCGATGCTGACACGAAGGCCGAACTCCGCCTCGCGTTGACCGTTGAGCGCATCTATCACCTCGACAACGGATTCTTCAGCGACTCCGCGACCGTTCTCGAAGGGATGGAGTCGCTACTTCACGTGAACATCGCCGGCGATCCCGCTGGATCGATTAGAGCGGTGGCATTGACGGTGCCTGGGACGACCTCAGTTTGTCTCTACTCACAGAGCCTGTCGGGCACGTGGTGGACGCTGTATGTCGACAACGCCACTGGGACCAAATACGGGAACGTCGCTCCAGCCCCGTGCGAGGCGTCGCTGGCGAGCGGATGGCCTGGCGACGGGTGGCAGTGAGTCCGTGCCTAGTGTCCCGAGTCGCACCTAGATTCGCACTATCCGGGTTGTGTGACCCACGGCCGGAGTCGAGCGTCGGGCGTATATGCCCGGCTGGCGATGAACGTGACGACCGTGACCACCGCCACAGCGACCGCACCGAGCACGAGGTACATGATGACGATCTGGACCATCACGGCGTCCATGGCGTCGGCTCCGGCTAGCAGCATGCCGGTCATGGCACCGGGTAGGGCAATGAGCCCCACCACCTTGGTTCGTTCGATCTGAGGCACCAGAGCGAGGCGGACCGCCTCGGGAGTCAGGAATCGGTTGACGTCGTCCGGTGTCATCCCGAGAGCCAGGAGGCCTTCGATCCTGCCTGGATTGTCGGAGAACGTCTTTTTGACTGTGTCGACGGCGAGCACCGCAGACGGCATCGTGTTGCCGAGGGTGATGCCGGCGATGACGACCAGTGTCACCGGTTCCCAGTCGAAGACACCGAGACCGAACAAGACTCCGAGCGCGACTGCGAGCGCGCCGCCGAGGGAGAGAAAAGCGGCGGCGCGGACATTCGGTATGCCGCGGGCACGTCGCCGGACCGTTTCCACCGACACGATGGTCATTCCCGCGACCCACACTCCTGCCCAGAACATCGCGGTGGCAGACCCGAAGATGAGCCCGAAGAGTGCGCCGACGGCGAGTAGCTGCACCGCCGCTCGCAAGGCAGCCCACAGGATGGATCGTTCGGACCCGAGGCCCTTCCACAGCGACAGGCCCACTGCCAGCACGATGAGGGATGAAGACACCAACACATCTGTCCAGCCAATGGTCATCACTGATCTCCTTGTGTGTGCTCTAGCCGCTGCCTCAGGCCAGTTTCACCGTTGACTGCCTGCTACCACAATGCGGGATGGGGCGGCGTACGATGCGGGTGTGCGGCTCGCCGGCATCATCGGAGGAATCGCTCTTGTCTTCTTCGGTGTCGTTTGGACGCTGCAAGGTCTCGGATCGACCCTCGTACCGCAGAGCTTCATGACCAACAGCCGCGTCTGGGTTCTCCTCGGTGGGCTCACCTTGGCAGGAGGGATATTCCTCACGGCCTGGGCCTGGAGGCGGGACCGATAGACGGACCTGCGAAAGTAGGGTCGGTAACAACGGAGTGTCAGGAGGGGACTATGACCGATCGTGCACCACAGGAGTTCTATCCCGAAGACAGTCAGGCCACCTTGTCTCTCGTGCTGGGGATTCTCGGGCTCGTCCTCTGCGGAATCCTTGCCCCGATTGCATGGGCGATCGGCAACACCGAAGTGAAGGCCATTGATGATGGACGCCGCAATCCCTCGAATCGGGGGATGGCTCAAGCGGGGAAGATCCTGGGGATCATCGGCACGATCTTCCTCGCCCTCGGTATCGCCTTCATCCTCTTCTTCGTGGTCGTTGCGGTAGTGGCGTCGGCATCATGACTGCCTTCGCCCTCGCTACACCCAGGCAGATGCGTGCCACCCCGCGCTGGGCATTTCATCCCGTTGTGGCGATTGCCGCTTTGGCCATCGTCGCTCTCGGCCTGCGGATGTGGGCACCGAGCGACGATCCGGCGAACACCGTGTGTTTCGTACGGAGATGTACGGGCCATGCATGTCCGGGGTGCGGGTTGACGAGAGCTCTTGCCTACCTCGTTCGGGGCGACTTCGTCGCAATGTGGGCGATGCACCCGTTGGCGCCGCTCGTCGTGGTGGATGCCGTCGCCGCCGCAGTGCTGATGTGGGCGATCCGATCGGATCGTTTCACTCTGAAGCCGAACCATCTCGCCATCTTCGCGAGTGTGCACGTCGTCCTGCTCGTCGGCGTGTGGGCGGCGCGAAGCGCAGTGGGAACGTTGCCCGTCTGATCTGCCCTCATCGCCGGTCTCGGTCAGTGAGTGAGCGTGAACTTGATCGCCACGACAACGGCTGCGAGGACCAGCACAACGATCGTGTAGAGGAGCGAGCGCATCTTCGTTGCCCCGGCGTGACGAGCGGTGAAGAATCCGGCGATTCCGATCACGGCCATCAAGAGAACAGAGGCGGCGGCACTCGCATCACCCGTGTCGCGGAGGGTCCAATAGGGGATCGTGGCCAGGAGGGCGATTCCCACTGCCGCGGCTCCAATCCCGAGGGCTCCCCAGTAGTCCTCGGGCTCGGGCTTACCTCCCGCCGCCATGATCGACGTCAACTCGTATGCGAAGAGGTGGGCGATCGTCAGACCGATCGCCGTCCCCCAGATGAGCGCCACTTCGTCGCGCCAGTCGTCCCCGCCGCCGAAGCCGACGAGAAGAGCGAGGATGACGATGGCGACATAGAGCGCCATCGTCGTCGCCTCCCGCAAAGCATGCTCGTGGGGTCGCTTCGGTTGTGCGGGGTTGGTGAGAGGGGTCGGTCCCATGGGCTCGGGGAGTGCTGTCACGCCGGCTTTCTCTTGTGACAATGCCTGCCACACCTTACGACCGTGGCTGGTGTCGTCATTGCGCGGGATCGCGACCTACGAGATGAACCTCTCGATGATCCGACGTGAAACGGATGGCCGCTCGTGGATGGGGGTGTGGACGAGCAATGCCGGGCAGTCGACTCGCTCCGCGATGCGGTCGGCGAGATCGGTCACCTGGTGGAAACGGTGCGAGGGTGCACCCAGAATGACGAGGTTGGCGCCTCGCGACAGCCACGTCAGGGTCTCGACAAGGTCTTCTGCCGGTTCCACCCAGGACTCCCACGGCACATCGAGCGTGTCCCCGAGTCTGCGGTGATAGTCGCCGATCACCTCCATCTGATCTTCAGACGCCGACTCCTGGGCAACGTGAATGAAACGGATCCTGGCTTCTTCTGCGCGGGCGATACGTACAGCCATGCCGATCTTGACGGGGTCGTATGGGCCGCCCGTTCCCATCACCACGATGGTGTCGATGTTCTCGACTGGTCGGTTTCGGAGGAAGGCTGAGTCGCTCGGGAGATGATCGCGTAGCCAGCGCCAGTCGCGCACTATGTGGCGCGTCGCTCGCATCTCCTGGGGGAGGTCGGCGAGGACGAGGTCGACATCGTTGTTCTCGGCGTACAGGTGAACCGCCCCTCGACGGTCGGCGTCCGGATCGAACTCGACGGTGACCTCGATACCGAGGTCAGCTGCCCTTTGCATTTGGGGTCTCGTCGGATCGGAGACGCGCTGCGGATCGTCGAAGTGGAGGACATGGATGTGTCCGCCCAGAGGTTGAGCGAGGTCTACGGCCAGGCGCATGAGCGTTACTTGCCGCTCCGGTCGTGTTGGCCGCCTGAATGCCAACAGGATGCGCCCCCGACCGGGACCGACG
>JAUVPA010000136.1 GCA_030598905.1 Acidimicrobiia bacterium | reverse complement strand
GGCGAGATCGCGCAAGCGTTCGTCGGGGACGCCGCCTCGCCTGCCGTGCCACACGGTGCCGAAGAGCCCGGAGGCACGTCGTATGTGGAATGGTCGCGGACATATCGAGTCGATCAGCACTCGCCCGGCATTTTCGCCGTCGCAGTGGCGTTCCGCTCGATCCATCTCGATACCGCCGGCGACTTCCGGCGAGGCCCCGTGAGAGGGGCCGAGGTGCTCGTGGCGGTATCGGATGAGGCGGCCGGTGTGGTGGACCTCCCGATGCCCATCCCGCCACCGATGCCGAGTGACCTGAGTGGCCTGCCGCAGGTAGAGGGTGTCGCCGAGGACTCTGTCGTCCAAGAGGCCATGGCTTACGCATGGATCTTCGATGAAGAACCCGATCTGATTGCCGCTGAAGGCGACGGGTCGCAGTGGCGTGTGGTCGTGGGCCTCGAGGATGGATCGGGGATCGTGTGGCCCATGGCGATTCGATCCGACCGCCTGGGACGCTGAGCTTGCCCACGGGGCAGTAGCCTCGCTCGACATGACCGAACCCATCCGGTTGGCCGAGGCGTGGCGATCGACCCTTGCGTCGCTCGGCGCCGACTTGACCAGGTCGGTGTTGCTCGGCGGCCGAAACGTCGAACGTGTCGCTCTCGAGATGGGGGCTCCCATCCGAGAAGCCGGGGAGGCGCTCGTTGTGGTCGGAGAGGACGGCGTCGACATCCCTGCAACCGCACATCCCTCCGCGACGGGACTGCCCGATGGCAGCGTTGATGCCGTTGCGATGTTGGCGGCGTGGGACGGCGGAGTGGAACTCCGAGCCGTTGCCCGCGAAGCAGCGCGTGTCGTGCGACCCGGCGGGAGAGTTTGGCTCGCCGATCTCGACGCTGAGGCACTCATGGCGAGCACCCCCACCGCCTATCCGGCTGCGTTGTTGTATCAGGCGAGGCGCGACATCGGAATGGAAGTGCTGAGAAGACATGAGGGGTCGGGCAGACTCTCGCTCGCCGCGATGGGTGCCGAACTACAGCCCGTTGTGGCCTCTTCCTCGGAATTGCCCTGGGCCGCCTTCTCGGGTCCAGGGGAGTACGTCGAGGCCGTGCGTTCCGGAGCCTGGCCCGGCACCGAAATGCTCGGACCAGATGAAATGGAGTCCCTGCTCGTCGACCTGTCGACGTACTTGAAGCGGGTGCGGTTCCCATCCATTTCGTTCTTGCCGTGGCTGTTGGTGCGCGGTCAGCGCAACCGGTGAGCTACGAGAGGAAAGCGTCCGCCAGGATCGCCTCTGCAGGCGGAGCGATGTCGTCCCAAGCCGCGTCCGGCAGCTTGGACAGCGTGACGAAGTCCGCGGTCATGAACACGCTCGTCACCCCTTCGAGTTCCAGCAGTTGGGCTGCCGTGACGTCGTCGGCCTCGGTGCCGGCGACGAAGGTAGACGGGCCGCCAACCGGCACGCCGACCGTGAATTTGAGGGCATTGGGGTTGGGGGTATTGCTGACCGATATCGACATAGCGACCGATCGTAACCGCACTCGGTTGTCCTCTTCGAGACCCTCGGCATGATCGTTGGTGTCGACGTCGGCGGCACCTTCACTGATGTAGCGACGTGGGACGGCACCACAATCCACACGACGAAGGTGCCGACGACGCCCGACCAGAGTGACGGCGTGATCGCCGGTGCGAGACGCCTCGTCTCCGAAGCCGATGTGTTTGTTCACGGGACGACGGTTGCTACCAACACCCTGCTCCAGAGGAAGGGAGCGCGCGTTCTCCTCGTCACCGACCCCGGTTTTGAGGACGTGATTGAGATAGGGCGCCAGGATCGACCGGCTCTGTACGACCCCTTCGCCGAGCGTCCGATCGCTCTCGCGCCGCGGGCCGGCAGAGTCAGCGACGTCGCACAGGCCGACCTCGATGGCATCGAGGCGGTCGCTGTCGTCAGCCTTCGGTCCTACGAGGATCCGGGCGTGGAGCAGACGATCCGGTCGGAGATCGGTGCCAGGCGACCGGACTTGGCAGTGTGCTTGTCGAGTGACGTGTCTCCCGAGTTCCGAGAATTCGAGAGGACTTCGACGACCGTGCTCAACGCCTACCTGATGCCCGCAGTTGCCTCGTATCTGGAGCACCTCGGCGAGGCGGTCACTTCGGGCGGTCTGGCCGACGAGGTTGTGGTGATGAGGTCATCCGGGGGGTTCATCACGGCCGAGGAAGCCTCCCATCTTCCCGTGTCGATTCTGCTCTCCGGCCCGGCCGGCGGGGCCGTCGCCGCCGGTGCCCTTGCTGATCACCTTGGCGATGATCAGGTGATCTCGTTTGACATGGGAGGAACGTCGACCGATGTCTGTCGGATCGAGCATGGCCGGCCCGAAGTGAGGTTCGCTCGGAGCGTGGTCGGCTACGCCTCCCAGATGCCCTCGGCTTCGATCCACACCGTTGGCGCCGGCGGAGGCAGCATCGGATGGGTCGACGGTGGTGGGTCTCTTCGCGTCGGCCCGGCGAGCGCTGGGGCCGAGCCGGGACCGGCGTGTTATCGAAAAGGCGGGACGGATGCAACGGTGACCGACGCCAATGTTGTCCTCGGCCGGATCGGACCCAACGCGTCCTTGGGGGGTGGCCTTGCGATCAGCCGCCAGCTCGCACGTGATGCGCTGGCCCGGCTCGGGTCGGATGCAGCTCTCCCAACAGACCGCGTGGCTCTCGGTGTGGTCAGGATTGTCGAAGAAACGATGAGCGGTGCCATACACACGGTCTCCATCGGGCAGGGGTCGGATCCGAGAGACGCCAGACTCGTGGCGTTCGGAGGCGCCGGTGGCCTTCACGCCACTGCCCTGGCGAGGAGCCTCGGCATGGCGGGAGTTGTGGTGCCTCCGTTCGGCGGTGTCTTCTCCGCCCTCGGGCTGCTGCTGAGCAGGCCTCGCATCGATCGGTGGCGGAGCATCACGATCCCGGAAGGGGAGTCGTCTCGACTTTCGGCTGCGGTCGCGACTGTGGCCGAGGACGCTTTGTCCCATCTGCCCGGGGCCGCCGTCCAGACCGAAGTCGACGTTCGCTACAAGGGCCAAGCCCATGAGGTGACGGTGCCAATTGCCGTTGGCGAGAGTTGGGACGACCTCGCCGAGCGATTCCATCAGGAGCATCGGCTGCGCAATGGATTCAACAGGCCGGACGATCCGATCGAGGCTGTGACGGTACGGGCGGCCGCCGTGGGCCGTGCGCCGCTCCGGTTTGACGAACTCGGCGAGTGGCGAGCCGAAGGAGATGCAACGATCGGTCGGCGGAGCGTCATCGATGGCGATGGGCTACCCGTCGACGCCGATGTCGTGTCGCGGACAGGGCTGGCACCCGGTCGGGAGGTCGTCGGTCCCGCGGTCATCGAAGAGGTGCAGGCAACGACGTTCTTGCAGGCTGGGGAGCGAGCAAGGGTGCACGACAGCGGAACTCTCGAGGTGGAATGGTGATCGTCGACCCGGTCACGCTCGAGGTGGCTCGCAACAGACTCGCCGCCATCGCAGAAGACATGGGCGTGGTCCTGAGACGGACGGCCTATTCGCCCAACATCAAGGAGCGCGCCGACTGCTCGACGGCCGTCTTCTTGCCGTCCGGCGAGATGCTTGCCCAGGCCGAGCACATCCCGGTGCACCTCGGATCGATGCCCGAATCGGTGGCTGCCGTCCAGCGGCGCTTCGGCGAAGGTGTCGAGCCGACAGTTCAATACGCCGTGAACGATCCCTTCTTCGGGGGCACCCATCTCAATGATCTCACGCTGGTTCGGCCTGTCTTTCACGCCGGATCGATTGTCGCCTGGGTGGCCAACCGCGCCCACCACGCCGATGTTGGCGGCGAGGCACCCGGGTCGATGCCGGCACACGCCACAACAATCGATCAGGAGGGTCACGTTGTCTCTCCCACCCCCGCCGTGCGCGACGGCGCTTGGGTGGAGTCCTTTGTCGAGCCGTTTCTCGAGGCGACGAGAACGCCGGCCGAGCGGCGGGGGGATCTGTCGGCTCAACTCGGTGCTAACGAGATGGGTGCGCAACGCATCATGGAGCTGGTGAGGCGCGAGGGCGTCGAGCGCTTTCAGACCGTCACGGCGGCATTGCTCGACTACGGGGAACGGCGGATGCGTTCGGCACTCGGAGATCTGGAAGACGGGGCCTTCTCGTTCACCGACTTCATGGAGTGGGGCGATGTCGACGTTCCCGTTGTTGTGTCGGTGGCCATCGACGGTGAGGAGTTGACGGCCGACTTCTCGGGTACGGGTGATCAGGTTCCCGCCAACTTCAACGCCGTGCAAGCGGTGACGCGATCCTGCCTCTACTACGCGGTGCGGGTCGCCACCGATCCGGCTCTGCCCACCAACGACGGCTGCCACAGGGTTATCCACCTCTCCACTCCTGCAGGCTCGATCGTCGACGCGCAGCCGCCCGCGGCCGTTGCTGCGGGAAATGTCGAGACCAGCCAGCGCATCGCCGACACCCTGCTTGGAGCGCTTGCGCAGGCAGCTCCTGATCGGGTACCGGCGGCCGGACAAGGCACGATGAACAACGTGCTGATCGGCAACGACGAATTTGCCTACTACGAGACCGTCGCCGGCGGCCAGGGCGGTCGGCCGGGGATGGCCGGCAAAAGCGGGATGCACACAGGGATGACGAACACCAAGAACACGCCGATCGAGTCTCTCGAATCTCACTATCCGTTCAAGATTCGCACTTACCGGCTCCGGCGAGGATCCGGTGGTGCCGGTAGGTATCCCGGAGGGGAAGGCGTTGAGCGTGAGATCGAGTTTCTTGCCCCGGCCACGCTTTCGTTGATGGGTGAGCGTCGGAGGCTGTCTCCCTGGGGTCTCGCCGAAGGTGAACCCGGGGCCGTCGGTGAGGACTGGTTGCTGACGAGTGCCGGCTCGGAGCGCCTTCCCGGCAAGTGCACCGTCGAGGTGAGCTCCGGCGACCGGCTCCGTGTGCTCACCCCCGGTGGCGGCGGATGGGGACGTCCCTGAAGCGCGTCTGGCGGACGGCCCGCCGCTATAACGGCCTGGCGGGCG
>JAUVPA010000195.1 GCA_030598905.1 Acidimicrobiia bacterium | reverse complement strand
GTGCGGTTCGGCTCGAGCGGTGCCGGTAGATTCGGCGCGTTTGTGGCTCTACCCCTCGAGTCGATCCCCGACGTCTCGGAGAGCTTCGTGTCCGACCGCCAGGAGGCCCGTGCCCTCGAAGTGGCGCAGAACGTGAATGCAACCGTGGCCGTCGATGCCAAGGAGCTCGTCGGGCGGATCGACGCGATGGTCGTTGCTGCGGCAACCGACGTTCACGCTCCGATGATGCATCTCGCCGCCGACGCCCAAATACCCGTGTTCTGCGAGAAGCCGATTGCGACCGACCTTGCTGCAACCGACGCCGTCGTCGATCACCTGCGTGCCTCGGGCGTTCCGGCCCAGATTGGCTTTCAGCGGCGGTTCGACGCCGGCTACCGGCGCGCCAAGGGGCTCGTCGAGTCGGGGGCGATCGGTCACCTGTATTCAGCTCGCACGACGACCCACGATTACGAACCACCGCCGGCCGGCTACCACGACACCGGCATATTTCGGGATACACAGATCCACGACTTCGACATAGTCCGATTCGTAACCGGTCAGGAGATCGTTGAGGTCTACGCGGACGGTTTCACAGTCACGACAGAAGAGTTCGGCGACGGTCGACCGGTCGATACCGGCGTTGTCGTCCTCTCGCTGAGCGAAGGAACCAGGGTCGTCATGTCGGGCATCCGGCATGATCCGATGGGTCACGATGTGCGGATGGAGTTGTTCGGCACGGGAGACAGTGTCACCGTCGGCGTTGATCCGAGTCTCCCGCTGCGGTCATTGGAAGACGGTGTTCCGGCGCCGGTCGAGCCGACTCCCAAGACGTTCCTCGATCGGTTCGCTCCGGCCTACCGAACCGAACTGGAAGTGTTCATTCGCGTCGCGCATGGGAGTCAGGCCTCTCCCTGCACTCCCGAAGACGCCCGCGAGGCATTGAGAGTTGCGGTCGCGTGTGACGTTTCCCGCGAACAGCACCGGCCCGTCGCAGTAAAGGAGATCACATGAGCAACCTGATGTCCCGGGTGGCCGGCGCTCCCATCACGTGGGGAGTCGATGGATCGCCCGGTTGGGGATACCTGATGGAGGCAGAGCGAGTGCTCGGCGAGATGGCGGAGATCGGCCTGCAGGCCACCGAGCTGGGTCCGGACGGCTATCTGCCGGCGGATCCGGATGAGCTGGCTGCCATGCTGGCGAGATTCGATCTGGGCCTGATCGGCGGATTCGTGCCGGCGGTGCTCTACCGGGAGGAGCTCGAGGAGGAACAGCTGGACTACGTCCTGAGAGCGTCGAGGACGCTCTCAGCATGCGGGTCGAAGGTGCTGGTACTCGGGCCGGCCTCTCATCACGCGGGATACGACACCTCAATCGAGATGACGGAGAGCGAGTGGGGAACACTCCTGAAGAACCTGAAGCGGACGATTGCCATTGCCGGCGATGAGGGATTGACCGTTGGGTTGCACCAACACTGGGGCATGGCGATTGAGCGTGAGCAGCACGTGGAGCGGCTGTTGGCCGAGAGTGAAGTGGAGTTCTGCCTGGATACGGGCCACCTGTACCTCGGCGGAGCCGATCCGGTGGAGGTGGCGAGAGCCGCCGTTGGCCGTGTCTCACACGTCCATCTCAAAGACGTCGACGAAGACATGGCCCAGAGGGTTCGCAGTGGTGACCTTGTCTTCCGGCAGGCCGTGATCGACGGGATCTTCAAACCGCTTGGTGAAGGTGCAGTCGACATCGCCGGGTTCATCCGTCAACTGGAACGAGCAGGCTACCAGGGGTGGTACGTGCTCGAACAGGATCTTGTACTCGATGAGAATCCCCCCGAAGGAAAGGGACCGATCTCGGACGCACGCATGAGCCTCGAGTATCTAGTGTCGATACCCCTATAACCAAATTATCAAGAGTTGGCCTGCTCTGCATGTTCTGCAGACCGAGGCCGAGAGGACCCGCAACGAGCGGGTCGAGCCGACAAAAGAGGAGGAAGGGAATGAAACGAAGAGTGTGGATTGTGCTTCTGCTCGCATTTGCCCTGCTCGTTGCTGCTTGCGGCGACGGCGACGGCGCCGACACGACGGTGGCGGACGAGGGTGATGGGGCTACGGCAACCACGGCCGACGAGGGCGATGGCGACGGCGGCGCGGTAACCCAGCGCAGCCTCCGGTTCGTCGTCGTCTCGCACGGACAGGCATCGGATCCGTTCTGGTCGGTGGCAGCCAACGGCGTCAGCGACGCGGCAGACGACATGGGCGTCACCGTTGAGTATCAGGCTCCCGGTACGTTCGACATGGTCGAGATGAGCCAGATCATCGATGCAGCGGTCGCGTCACAACCCGACGGTTTGGTCGTGACGATTCCGGATGCCGCTGCGCTCGGTGATTCAATTCGTGCGGCCGTTGCCGCAGGAATTCCGGTCATCTCGATGAACTCGGGTAGTGATGTGTTCGCCGACCTCGGCGTTCTCGTCCATGTTGGCCAGACCGAGTACGAAGCGGGCCTGATCGCCGGTCAGCGTTTCGCCGCCGAAGGTGTCGGAAGCGCCATCTGTATCAATCAAGAAGT
>JAUVPA010000141.1 GCA_030598905.1 Acidimicrobiia bacterium | reverse complement strand
TTCTTGCTAACCACTACCGACGAACGACTTGTCCGTAGCATCGGCCTGTGATCCCCGATCCGACCGTGAAGTCGTTTCTCGAATCTCTTCCGTTTGTTGCTGACCCGTTTCAGGTCGAGGCACTTCGTGTTGTGTCTTCGGGTGCTTCAGTTGTTGTCACCGCACCCACCGGGGCCGGAAAAACACTCGTCGCCCAAGGTGCGGTTCACCTTGCGCTCGGAGCGGGAAAGCGGGCTTTCTACACGGCGCCCATCAAGGCATTGTCGAACCAGAAGTTCGGCGAATTCCGTGAGCTTCATGGTGCGGACGAGGTCGGTCTCCTCACCGGGGACAACGTCATCAACGGAGATGCCCCGATCGTCGTCATGACAACAGAGGTGTTGCGAAACATGATCTACGCAGAGTCTCCGGCGCTCGACGACCTGGGGCTCGTCGTTTTGGATGAGGTCCACTACCTCCAGGATCGGTACCGAGGCTCGGTCTGGGAGGAAGTCATCATTCACCTCGATCGGTCTGTTCCCATCGTTGCGCTTTCGGCGACGATTGCGAACCCCGAAGAGTTCACCGGCTGGGTCGGGGCGAGGCGTGGAGACACCGAGCTGATCGTCGAGCACCATCGGCCCGTGCCGCTGGAGAGCCTCTACCTCGTTCGCGACCGGCACCACCGCTCTTCGACGCTGGCACCCATCTTCACAGAGAAGGGAAAACCCAACCAGGAGATGACCCGACTTCTGAGGAAGGGTCGCGGTAGATACCGGCGTTTTGCCACCCCCCGCCGGACGGAAGTGGTCGAAGAGCTCCTTGCGGAGGGGCTGCTGCCCGCGATCTACTTCATCTTCTCCCGGGCTGGATGCGACCAGGCGGCAGAGACTCTCGCAGCCGCCAATCTGCATTTGACCGCATCGGACGAGCGCACAGCCATCCGTAACGTCGTCGAAGAGCGCACAGCGCACATTCCCTCCAACGATCTCGGAGTGCTCGGATACGACTCGTGGCGTGAACAGCTCGAGCGAGGTGTCGCCGCTCACCACGCCGGCATGGTCCCGGCCTTCAAGGAGACCGTCGAGGAGGTTTTTGCTGCGGGTCTGGTGAAGGTGGTGTTCGCCACAGACACACTCGCTCTGGGAATCAACATGCCGGCGCGGGCCGTCGTGCTCGAATCGTTGAGCCGCTTCACCGGCGAAGGTCACGAGCTCTTGAAGGCGGGCGACTACACACAGTTGACCGGCAGAGCGGGACGCCGCGGAATCGACGTCAGAGGTTCTGCGGTCGTGCTCCACAGCCCGTACGTGCCATTCGAACGGGTCGCCGATATCGCGGGAGCAGGCAGCCACCCGTTGCAATCCTCCTTCCAGCCGACCTACAACATGGCGGTCAACCTGGTCGCGAACTACGACCGCGAAACTGCTCTAGCTCTGCTGCAAGCCTCATTCGCTTCCTACCGACAACAGGAGCACCGGCGTGAGTTGGAGGAGGGCTCGTCGAGCGGAGGACGCAGGCGGAAACCTTCCGCGACAGCGCCGAGTGCGATCGCGGCGACATCTGGGCGTACATCGAGCGGTCCGAGTCTGGGGAGAGTGTGGCCGGGCGGTGGGCTCTCGTACAGAGGATGCAGCCCGGCGATGTGCTGATGACCGAACCCGATGGTGAACGTTCCGTAGTCCTGGTTCGGTCCTGGGGAGGCCGGGCCCCGCGGCTTCTTCTGCTGACTGATGCAGGTGAGCTACAGCAAGTGCGGCCTCGCGACTTAGCCCAGGCGACGATCGTCGTGTGAACCATGGAGCTCCCTGCACCGTTCGAGCCTCGCAGCCGAGATTACCAACGAGAGGTGGCTCGGATGTTGCACGAATGGCAGGGGGACGGCACTGAGCCGCCGTTTGGCCATGCCGAACCGGAGGACCTCGTCGCTGGGTGTCCCGATCTCGACGATCACCTCCGGTCGGCGCACCGAGCGGGACGCCTCCGTAACGAGATCCGACGGCTCGAGAGCCGGCTCACAAGGCGGCGAGACGACCTCGTCCCGACGTTCGATCGGCTCCTGGGGCTCCTCGAGGAGTGGGGATACGTAGACGGCTGGATGCTGACGGACCGCGGCAAGAAACTGAGATGGGTCTACAACGAACTCGACATTCTGCTGACAGAGACTGCCGCGGAAGGCATCCTGGCCGGCCTGACCGTGCCGCAGATGGCGGCGATTGTGAGTGTCTTCACATACGAAGCGCGGCGAAATGACACGATCGGAGGGTGGCCGGACGAGACGGTGGCGAAGAGGGGAGCGGTTGTCGACGAGATGTGGGAGCGGCTGTCTCGCGAGGAGGACGCCGCTGGACTCCCCATGTCGAGACGTCCAGATCCGGGTTTCTCCGAGGTTGCTTACCTGTGGGCGAGCGGCGTGGAGCTCGATGCCCTGTTCAACGATGATTTCGCCGCAGGCGATTTCGTGAGGAACTGTCGGCAGTTGCTCGATCTGCTTCGCCAGATACGCGACGCGTTCCCAGAGGTCGCAGAGGCTGCTGCCGGCGCCGTTCGGGCTGTGGATCGCGGCGTCGTTGCCGTCGGCGGTCGCGTGTGAGTAACCGGTGGTTCGTGATCGTCAATCCATCGGCCGGTAGGGGCCATGAGGTTCGTGACCGGGCGACGTCGGCCATCGAACGATTGGGGATCGAAGCCAAAATTGTCGAGTCGGAATCGGCCGATCACGTCGTCAACCTTGCACGCCAAGCAGCTACCTCAGGCTTCGTCGACTTTGCCGCGGTGGGAGGTGACGGGACGGCACATCTCGTTCTCAACGGTCTGATGACATCAGACATGGAGGCGAGACCAACACTGGCGATTCTGCCGACCGGATCAGGCAGCGACTTCATCCGCACGTTTGGCCTTCCATCCGACATCGAGGGGTCGGTGACACATCTCGCGTCCAACGACCGATATCCGACCGACGTAGGCAAGATCAGTGGAGAGTTCGGCGAGCGTTATTTCCTCAACGCGGCGAACATCGGCGTCACTGCCGCCTCGGTGAGGATGGCCAATCGTCTTCCCGACTGGTTGGGGGGCTTTCGCTACACGGCAGGGTTTTGGCTGGAGCTTCCGCGCTTCGGAAAGGACGACGTCACCGTCGATGTCGATCACCATCGGTATGAGCAACAACTGCTGACGGTCGTCATAGCAAACGGCCAGTTCTTCGGTGGTGGCCTCAACATTGCTCCGCGAGCAACGGTGCAGGACGGTCTGTTCGATGTCCAGTGTTTCTCGGGACCGCGGCGAAACGCCTTTTCGGTGATGCCGCGAGTGATCCGCGGCGCTCACCTGACACACAAGGCCGTTCGGCGCTACATCGGCTCTACGGTGCGCGTCGAGGTCCCCGAAGACTGGCCTGTCGAAGCCGACGGCGAGCTCATCGGGAGCGGCTCCGTCGAGGCGTCGGTAGTGCCTCACGGCATCGATTTCAAGATTTGACGGGGTGCGACGAGATCGCCGGTGCCGCGCCGTATACTCCCGGCCGCTTCTGAGAGATCAGGCTCACATGACCATTAATGAAGAAGACGTCGACACGTCGACAGGTACCTCACCCGAGGGGGGTGCGAAGGACTCGTCGGAGGGCGTCGACGTCCCCGAAGACCTCGACGACGAGACAGTTCCGGCCGATGCCGAGAACGATGAATACGAAGGCGCCGACGAAAAAGCTGAGTCGGCGGACTCGGACGACGACAGCGGAGACGACGAGGATGAAGCTCTCGACGAGCTCGAGGCCGAAGAGCTCGAGATGCTCACGGAGGATGAGGCTTCCGAAACTCTCGTTGCCGATGAAGCCGCCGAGATGCGCGCCATTCGGCGCGCCGAGATCGCAATGGAAAGTGAAGAGGCGTCGGGAGCCGCCGACGACGAGTTCGTTTGCGCAAGCTGCTTCCTCGTATTGAAGAGGAGCCAGCTCGCGAACCCTCGCAAGATGATTTGTAAGGACTGCGCGGCGTGACGCAGCGGCGGTGTGACCGCCGGCGATGATCGACTGCATTGTCGTCATACCCACGTACAACGAGGCACTGAACGTCGAAGACGTCGTCTCTTCCGTTATCGCTGTCGGCTACGACGTGCTGATCGTCGACGACAACTCGCCGGACGGGACGGGTGAGATCGCTGATGGTCTCGCACGAGAGTCCGACCGCGTTGCTGTGCTCCACCGGCTGGCAAAGTTGGGCCTCGGACCCGCGTATGCAGCAGGTTTCGAGCGAGCGTTGCAGCAAGGATCGGCGATCGTGTGTCAGATGGACGCGGACCTTTCACACGACGCGCAGGACCTTCCGGGGCTTGTTCGAGCCGTCTCAGAGGGCGCCGACCTGGCCATCGGCAGCCGGTACGTCTCCGGTGGAGCTACCTCGGGTTGGCCGTGGATCCGCAAAGCCATCTCGCGTGGTGGCAACTGGTACGCAGCGACGTTGTTGAGTCTGCCGATTCGCGATGCAACGGGCGGTTTCCGGGCGTGGAAAGCAGATGCCCTTCGCTCTGTAGACCCCGGATCGTGTGACGCGACGGGATACGGATTCCAGGTGGAGATGTCAATGCGGTCGCACGACGCCGGGTTGGTGATCGTCGAGGTGCCGATTACGTTCCGCGACCGCCGGCGCGGCCGATCGAAGATGTCGTCGGCGATTGCGTTGGAGGCAATGTACAAGGTGACAGTGTGGTCGTTGCGTCGGAGATTCGGGAGGGGCTAGTAATCCGTCGCAGAAACAATCATCGGGTCTCTCCGGTCCTCGACGCCCCTGGCGACGTCCTCCGCCTTGACGCATCCACTGATGCGCCTGCGTTGTGCGTCCCGATATGGATTGGTGGGCCAGCTGACGCCGATGACTCGGAGACACCCTGACGCCAATTCTGCGACAGACCACTAGGGCTACTCTCGCCCGCCATGGAGATCACAGTGCGCGATGCGGTCGCCGA
>JAUVPA010000167.1 GCA_030598905.1 Acidimicrobiia bacterium | reverse complement strand
GGGATCGACCAGGTAGAAGTCGAGGTTCCTGAACTGCCAAAAGGCGATGAGGACGTAGGCACCGAAGACGAGGGCGCCGGAACCGGCGACCAGCCCGTCGAGGCCGTCGGTGAGGTTCACCGCGTTGGCCGTCGCGGTGAGCATCAAGAGGACGAGACCGAAGTAGAGAACCGGGCCCAGGTCGATCCCGAGCGGCCGGGTGAAGGCGAGCTCCGTGCTGACGTCGGCTGCCATTGCTCCCGTAGCGAAGACACCCGCGATCAGAAGCTGACCGAGGAACTTCCACCGCTTCGATAGCCCCCGGTTCTCTTTCCTGGCGTATTTCACGAAGTCGTCGAGGAACCCGATCACGCCCATGCCGACGAACGCGATAACCGCAAGAATTCCGGCGTCGGTGAACGAGTTGAGCGTTGGGTTGAACTCGAAACCGCCTCGCACGTTGAAGAGGCGGACGTGGGAAGCGAAATAGCCGAAGATGGCAGCACCGATGATGACAACGCCGCCCATCGTCGGGGTCCCCCGCTTGTGCATGTGGCCGGCGACATCCTCCTGGATGAACTGTCCGATGTTCTTGCGACGCAGCACGCGGATGGCGATCGGCGTCGCCAGGATGCTTGTGAAGAAGGCCACGGCCGAGGCGATGAGCAGTGAGATCACGGTGCCGCCTCCGCGACGAGATCGGCAGCGAGAGTCTCGAGCCCAACCGACCGTGAAGCCTTCACCAGGACCACATCGCCGTCGCCAACGCGAGTCCGAACCGCATCGAAGGCGTCGCCGACACTATCGACGCCTATGGCAATGTCGCCTGCCGCGTTGCGTAGGCCGTGGTCGGGACCGACGGTGATCACGGTCGAGTATCCCAACTCTCGAGCGAGACTCCCGATGCGTCGGTGCTCCTCGTCCGTGACGGTGCCAAGCTCGGCCATCTCCCCCAACACGGCAATGTGCCGTCCGGGCATCCGAGCAACGGTGCGCAATGCCCCGTCCATCGACTGGGGGTTTGCGTTGTACGCATCGTTCACGACGGTGAACGTCCCTCTGTGCACCTCCATGCGCCATGCTGATCCGGTGGCCGATTCCAGGCCACCGGCGATGTCGTAGAACCCTGCGCCTACCGCCAGGGCTGCGGCGGCTGCGGCTGCGGCGTTGATCGCTTGATGGGCGCCCGCCAGCCGCAGGGTGATGGTGGCTTCTTCTCCGTTGGCTCGTAGTGAGAAGGTGGGAAACCCGGCGTCATCGGCCGTGATGTCGACAACGTGCACGTCACCGAGGTTCAAACCGAAGGTGCGCGTGGCGCCGGCATGGTTGCGCATCAACCGGGGCTCGTCGGCGGGAAGCACTGCGACTCCCCGTGCGTCCAGAAGATCAACGAGCTCCCACTTGGCATCGGCAAGGGCCTCGACGCTTCCGAACGTCTCGAGGTGAACGACTCCGATGTTCGTGACAACGGCCACGTCGGGCCGAACGGCCGGGCCGAGCCATTCGATGTGGCCGGCACCTCTCGATCCGACCTCGATCACGACATACCGCGCCCCCGCCGGTGTGCCGAGCACCGTAAGTGGAACACCGACCTCGTTGTTGTACGACCGCGGCGACCCCCATGCATCGGGGAGCGCTCCGACGAGGAGGTCTTTGGTCGACGTCTTACCCGTCGACCCTGTCACGGCAATCACCGGTACGAGAATCTCGTCTCGGCGAGCCGCCGCAAGATCGCGTAACGCGACCAGCGTGTCATCGACCCGCACGCTGGGTTCGGCATCCACGTCAGCACCGAACTCGACCAGGGCAGCGACGGCACCGTTGGCAATCGCCGAGTCGACGAACAGGTGTCCATCGTGATGCTCGCCCTTCAGGGCGACAAAGAGCGCCCGCTCCGGAACACTCCGCGAATCGGTCGTCACGGCGTGAATCACGGCGTGTTGATCTCCGACGACTTTGCCACCGGTCACTGTGGCGACGTCCTCGAGGCTCCAGCGAAGGTGCGAGACGACATCTGTCATGCGGATCCTCCGAAGCCGAGGGCCGCCAGCTCTTCGCGAGCAACCTCTCGATCATCGAACGGCAGCGTCTCGTCTCCGATGCGCTGACCCGTCTCGTGACCTCTTCCGAGGATGAGGACGGCGTCTCCCGGCTCGGCGAAACCGACCGCGAGTCGAATCGCCTCGCGACGGTCGACGCGGCGCTCGACCTCCCGACCCGTACCCTCGGCTACCTGCGCCACGATGGTGTCGGGATCCTCGGAACGAGGATTGTCCGATGTCACCACCACCATGTCCGCCGCGGACGTTGCCGCGCCCATCAGCGGGCGCTTGGCCTGATCGCGGTCGCCACCGGCGCCCACGACAACAATCACCCGTCCGTCCGCGATGTCCTGCGTCGAAACAACGATGTTCCGAACCGCATCGGGCGTGTGCGCGTAGTCGACAACAACCCCGAAAGGCTGCCCGGCCTCGATGCGCTCGGACCTTCCCGGGATCGTCCCTATCGAGGAGAGTCCGGCTGTGACGGCTCCTTGTTCGATACCGACCTCGAGTGCCATCGCTGCTGCGATAGCCGCGTTGGAAATGTTGAATAGCCCCGAGAGTGGAAGGCGGAACTCACCCTCCCAGCCCGAGGTCCTGAGAAGCACCGTAGATCCGGTGAGGTCGGCCGCCACAACCTCCGCCGCAATGTCTGCATCGGCTCCGCGGACCGACACGGTGCTCACTCGCAGGTCTGTGTCCCCAACGAGACGTCTTCCTGCGGGGTCGTCGATGTTGACGATCCCCACCTCCGCTCGGCTCGAGGTGAATAGCGCTGCTTTCGTGGCGTAGTACGTCTCCATCGTGCCGTGGTAGTCGAGGTGATCCTGGGACAGGTTGGTGAAGGCGACGGCGCTAAAGGAGATGTCATCGACGCGATGGAGATCGAGGGCATGCGACGAGACCTCGAGCGCAGCGAGGTCGATTCCGTCGTCGACCATCAACCGGAGCAGGGCCTGGAGGTCCGAAGCCTCAGGAGTGGTGTGTGTCATCGGCCAGCTCCGACCGCCGACGGAAGCGCCCACCGTGCCCACGACTCCGGCGTCGATCCCCGCCTCGTCGGCGATCGACGCGAGCATGTGGGTGATGGTCGTCTTGCCATTGGTACCTGTCACACCGAGGACGTCGATCTCGTCCGAAGGATGGCGATACACGGTCGCTGCCAGCGGCGCCAAAGCGGCTCGGGTGTCGGTGACAACGAGCTGGGCGATCTCGAGCTCGAGCTGATGGTCGACGGCGATGGCCACCGCCCCACCGGCAACCGCCGAGTGGGCGAAATCGTGCCCGTCGGATTCCATACCCCGAATGGCGACGAACAGGGAACCCGCCTGAACCGTGCGCGAGTCATGGGTCACGGATGAAACTGCTGCTTCGCCAACGGCGCGAGCCCCAGGAATGACCGAGGCGAGTTCGGAGATCGCGACGACTTCAGTCGCCATCGGGAATCTCCCGATCGGGAGCGACGGCAAGCTGATGAAGGATCGGCTCGGCCATCTCGGCAAAGGCAGGGGCGGCGCTGGCTCCGCCGAACTTGCGCTCCGTGCCGTCGCTCAACTCGCCACGGGGTGAGTCGAGGACGACGGCAATGACGATCACCGGATTGTCGGCCGGCGCCATGCCGATGAAGCTCGCGAATGTGTCGGTTGTGGAGTATCGCTTCAGCTGCACGTCGAACTTCTCGGTCGTACCGGTCTTGCCGGCAACCGAGAAGCCGGGCACGGCCGCCCGGGTACCGGTGCCCTCATCGACGACACGCTCGAGGAGGCGTCTCATGGTGATCGCAGTCGGCGGAGAAACCGCTTGGCGCCTTCTCGGTTCTGTTGTCTCCCTCGTCCCATCGCCGTGGATGATTTCTGCGACGATGAAAGGCTCGACCCATTCACCATCGTTGGCGATCGCGGCGTAGGCCGCAGCCATCTGAAGCGGAGTCACGGAGATTCCGTATCCAATGGCTGCGGACTCTCCGCAGGGAACACACCATTCGCTCACGTGGGGAAGAAGTCCGGATGCCTCACCGGGAAAGTCGATCGAGGCCGGCCTACCGAGGCCAAAGGCGTCGAGGTAGCTGTAGTGACGTTCATCGCCGAGACGTTGCTGGATCTTGATCGTGCCGATGTTGGAGCTGTAAGCGACGACGTCGGCAACCGT
>JAUVPA010000194.1 GCA_030598905.1 Acidimicrobiia bacterium | reverse complement strand
GGAGCAGCGCGAGACGCGCCGACGTGCCCGATCCACACGGCGATCGATCGACCTCACCGTCGGCGAACACCGTCACGTTGCGCTGATGCAGCGGGGGTCCCGCATCGAGTGTCTCGAAGAAGATCGTGCCGTATATGCCGGAAAGGCGGTCGTCTTCCCCATGAACGGATGAGGGGTGGCCGAACAACTCTCGTTTCACCCTCCGTCCAATTTCGATGAAGTGCGAGACGTTCGTCGGAACGACCTTGATTCCCATGGCGGCGGCGTCGACGCTCGCATAGAAGGCCCCGCCGTAGGCGACATCGGCGGTGATCTCTCCTTCGTCGGTGGCAACGGATATGTCCCTCCCCGCTACGTATGAGGGAACGTTGCGGAAGGTCACCGCTTCGGCTTTCCCGCCCGACACGAGCGCTGAAGTGTGGAGTCGGCCCGATGGGGCGTCGACGACGACGACCGTCTCCGGCTCTGATCCGACAACGGCACCGCTATCGATCGCCCACGTGACCAGTGCAATCGTGCCATGGCCACATGCTGTGCTGAAGCCATCCTTGTGGAAGAAGACGACTCCGAGATCGCCGTTCTCATCGTCCGGCGGGGTCACGAAACAACCGTACATGTCCGCATGGCCACGCGGTTCATTGATCAGCAGTTGCCTGATGTCGTCTGCGTGTTCTCGGGCGAAATCACGACGATCGAGCACGGTCGCGCCTTCGAGGTGTGGCGCGCCGCCAACCACGATGCGAAATGGCTCTCCGCCCGAGTGGTATTCATCGGTCTCGATACGCAGAGGCGCGGCGTCTCTCATCGATCCAACGAGTGGTCGAGCATCGGCGGGCGGCGCTCAGACCACGGTTGCGCCCGCTCGAGTTGGCCGGCGAGGCGGAACAGCATCGACTCATCACCGTGCCGTCCCATGAAGTGCACTCCCACCGGCAGGCCGGAGTCGGTCCAGTGGAGCGGTACCGACATGGCGGGGAGACCGCTGAAGTTGCCGATGGGCGTGAACGGCACGTACTCGACCAACTCGGCCGCGAACTCATCGAAGGTTTTCGTCTGATCGAATTCGCCGAGGTATTTGGGCGGCTCTCCGAGCGTCGGGCTGATGAAGATGTCGTAGCTTTCGAGGAACGAACCCATCGCATAGGACGCTTCTTGGAGGTCGTTGGTGGCATTGAGGAGGTGGCCCGGGGTGAGTTGCATCGCCCTTCGCATCATCTCCCACGTGAATGGCTCGAACGCAGGTAGGCCGGAGCGTCGCTTCCGATCGAGCCAAGCGGCCGCTCGCAAGGCGCGGTAGTCGCCGGCACTGCGACGAAGCCCTGTCCCTCCTGGGCGGGTTTCGACCTCGTCCAGGATGAGCAGAGCCGCCGTTTGGGCCATGCTCATCCACCACGTGAGGAACGACTCGCTGATCGTCTCCTCAGCGATCGGAGGCAGAGCCTCCTCGACATCGTGTCCCAGATCGACCAACAAGTCGGCCGTGGCCGTGACAGCAGCGATGCATTCTTTGTGGAGCGGCCGCCCCCCGAGGCTGGTCGTCGTCACTGCGATACGCATCGGCTGCGGATCTGTTTCGACCTCCTCTCGGTATGGGGTTGTGGGAGCTGAGGCCACGTACCGGCTCCCGGGCACGTGACCGGAGATGGCGTCGAGTAGCTGTGCCGAGTCGCGAACCGACTTGCTCACACAAAACGAGGTCGATAGGTAGTCGGCCGCGCCCGGCGGGTACAGCGGAATCCGTCCCCGGGTGGGTTTCATGCCGAAAACGCCGCAGGCAGACGCCGGAATGCGGATCGAACCACCGCCGTCGCTTGCATTTGCCATCGGCACGATGCCGGCGGCGACCGCAGCAGCAGCTCCTCCGCTGGAACCGCCCGACGACCGCGACAGATCCCACGGGTTGCGACACACGCCGTAGGCGACCGGCTCGGTGGTGGGGAGGAGGCCGAACTCGGGAGTATTGGTCCGCCCAAGAGACACCAATCCGGCCCGTTTCATCCTGGTGACCGCCTCGGGGGTGGTCTCCCCGACGTAGTCCTTGAAGAAGACCGACCCAAAAGCGATCGGCTCGCCCTCCTCGGGGGCCAGATCCTTGATCAGGTAGGGGACTCCCCCGAAGGGCTCGAGTTCCGCCCGGTCATCGAGTTCCGCCGCCGCCGCTTCGAAACGTGTCGACACCACCGCATTGATCAGTGGATTGACCTCGTCGATCCGGGACACCGCCGCTTCGAAGAGCTCGGAGGGTTTGATGTCCTTCGCAGCGACGAGCTCGGCGAGCCCGACGGCGTCGTAGGTTTCGTATTCGGGAAACGGGTGCGTCATGGACGGCAGTCTCCGCCACTACCGGCCTTGCCGCAAACCCGCGTCGTATCCTTGCTCTGTGCCAATCCCGTACGGCATCGATTCGATGGTCAAACCGTTGCGCCATGTCATGGTTCAGCCGCCGATGATGGCCTTTGGAGAAGCGTTCGACAATCCGGATCACGGCTTCCTTCATACGGTCGACCTCGACGTGGCACGCAAGGAGCACGCGCTGTTTTGCGAGATCGTCGAAGGCCTCGGTGCGACCGTCCATCTTCTGGAAGGCGACTCGCCCAGTCCCGACATCGTCTACACCTACGATGCCTCGCTCGTC
>JAUVPA010000180.1 GCA_030598905.1 Acidimicrobiia bacterium | reverse complement strand
CGGTGCCGAGGTCATCGGAGCGGTTGGATCGGATTGGAAGTCAGAGGCCGTGCTGAAGGCCGGTGCCGACCACGCCATCACCTACATCTCGGAGGACATGCGGGAAAGGGTCAAAGAGATCACCGACGGTCGTGGCGCCGATGTGATCTACGACCCCGTCGGCGGTGACGCCACCGATCTGGCCCTGCGCTGCATCGCATGGCGGGGACGGCTGCTCGTCATCGGGTTCACCGGCGGGCGCATCAGCGAGATTCCTGCCAACCTCTTGTTGCTGAAGGGTGCTTCGGCCGTCGGCGTGTTCTGGGGCGATTTCGCCGAACGCGAAAGAGAGTCCAAGGAGAGGGACTTCCAGTGGATTCTCGACCGGGTTGCCTCCGGCCAACTCCGGCCGCGAATCTCAGCGACGTTTGCTCTCGAAAACGCACCCGAGGCGCTGGAGCTGCTCGCCGAACGCCGGGTGGTCGGCAAACAGGTGCTTGTCGTCCGATGAACCTCTGACGGGCGATGGCCGCCTGGAAGCTCTTGCTGTTGTACGCAGTTTGGCTGCTCATCGCAGCAACCATCGCCATTGTTGCGGGAAGTTTCGTAGCGATCGCTCTCGAGATGATCGTCGGTGGAGACCCGTCCCGCGTCGCGTTCGATGTCGTCGGCGTCGCGACCTTCATCGTGCTTGCCGCCTTGCCGTGGCTGCTTCGCGATCGATTCTCGTCGGAGGATCCCGGCGACCATTAGCTTGTCCGATCGTGCTTCCCCCTCCTCCCGAAATCGCCGGCGTCGTCTGGCGCCCAGTCCGGACATCCGACGCCGCAGCCGTCGCCGAGTTACACAACGAGGCCTATGCCGTCGACGGCGGCTACCGGATCACGCCCCAAGAGGTTCTCAACGAGATGGACATTCCTGCTCTCGACTTCGACGAGGACACGCTGGTGGCGGACCTGGGGGGTGGCGCGCTTGGAGCGGTTGCGCTCTGCATCGTCGAGGATCGCGGTACACCGGAGAGACAGGTCCAGTTGGGTTGGAATCGTGTGGCACCTTCGCTGCGGGGCAAGGGAGTCGGGTCGTTCCTCATCGAATGGTCCGAAGCGCGAGGTCGCCAGCGCGTGGGCTCCAACATGGCCGGGTCGTGGTTTCGCGCCAGTGTCTACAACTGGCAGCAGGAGCGGCTGGATCTCTTCGAGAGATTCGCATACGAGAGGAGGCGCTACTTCTCTGAGATGTTGCGCGATCTCTCCGAGCCCATCTCCTCGGGCGAGATCGACTCCTCGTTCGATGTTGTTGGGTGGACGGATGAGCTGGCCGAGGATGCGCGTTCGGTTCACAATGAAGCGTTTCGAGATCACTGGGGATCGCAGCCGCTGGGTTCCCAACATTGGGCATCTTTTCTGGACGAGTTCTTCCTGAAGGAGGCGTCGTTTGTTGCCCACCGCGACGGAGTACCCGTCGGGATTCTCCTGAGTGCGCAGTATCCGCACGACTTCGAGGATCGCGGGCGCACGGAGTCGTGGATCGAGGTCGTCGCCGTCGTGCCGTCGGCGCGCGGTCACGGCCTCGCAACAGGGCTCATCACGAGGGCCATGCAGTGTTTTGCCGATGCCGAGGTCGAATATGCCTGTCTCACCGTTGACAGTGAGAGCCCGACCGGTGCCGATCGTCTCTACGCGAATCTTGGATTCGACGTGGAGAAGCGTTCGGTCACGCTCGGGAAGTCGCTGCAATGACAGGCCATACCGACGACATGGGCGATCTCTCGATCGAGCGCGACGAGGTCTTCCGCATCCGAACGCGCCGGCGAGCCAACTCCTTCCCGACGCTCTGGACCCCGAGGTCCACTTTGCGGTGACCGCTGCCGTGGTGGGGGCAAGCCTGAAGCCATGATCGGCGTTCCTTCGCCGGGGTGCCAAGATCCCAGCATGGAATCTCGCTGGTGGCTGTTGGGTCCGCAGGAGTGGTTCGAGATCGCACGAGACGTCGGTCGTGAGATGCGGCACGACAGCTCCACGATCGTTGCCGCGGGCGTCGCCTTCTATGCCGTGCTCGCCATGCTCCCGGCGATGGTGATCGCGGTGTCTGTGTATGGCTTGTTCACCTCGGCCGGTGAAGCCGAACGACAAATCGATGCCTTGCTTCAGGTACTTCCGGAAGCCACGGCGAAGACCATCGCGTCTCAGGTCACGCCGATCGCCGATTTCTCGCACACCGGGCTGAGCATCGGCCTGATGGTGTCTCTCATCGCTCTGACCTGGACCACCTCGAATGCCACGAGGGCCATGGTTCGCGCCGTCGTGATCGCTTATGACCAGGAGGGGATGCGTAGTCCCCTGGAAACCCGAGCCGCGGCGATGGGTCTGACCATTCTGATCATCGGCGGCGGCCTTGTTGCCCTCGCTCTCGTCGCCGCGGTGCCAGTGTGGCTGAAACGCTTCGATCCCACTCACGCGATCGTCACGTTCAGCAACATCCGTTGGGTGTTTGTCGGAGTGGCGTATGCCGGCAGCTCGGCGTTTCTGTATCGGTACGGGCCGCCGATTCGACGGGGCTCGTGGTCTGTGGTGTTGCCCGGCGCGATCGCGGCGACACTTCTCTGGGTCGTAACGTCGATCGGATTCTCTGTGTATGTTTCGTCGTTCGGCAACTACAACCAGACCTACGGCGCGCTGGGGGCGGCCATCGTGCTGTTGTTGTGGTTCTGGCTGACGTCGCTGGCGGTGATCGTAGGTGCGCAGTTGAACGAGATCCTCGAGAACCGTGGCGCGTCTGGGATGGTTCAATGAGCTCGATTACGCCGCCGCTCACGGACTTCCGGGTTCTGACTTTCGACTGCTACGGAACCTTGATCGATTGGGAGTCCGGCATCTGGGGAGCTCTCCAACTCCTGCTCGACTCAAACGACACCAAGGTCGATCGGGCAGAGGCTCTCGAGGTGTTCGGCCGGTTGGAGTCCCAACACGAACAGGAGTCGCCGTCCCTGCTCTACCCGGCGATTTTGCAGCGCGTCCACCGAGACCTCGCCGAGCACTTCGGGCTCCGGACAACCGACGACCTCGATACGGGTTTTGGAGCGTCGGTTGCCGATTGGCCCGCCTTTCCCGATAGTCACGATGCCCTTTCGTTTCTGAAGACCCGGTACCGCCTCGTGATCCTGTCGAACATCGACAGAGACAGTTTCGCTGCTTCGAACCGGCGGCTCGGAGTGGATTTCGACGCTGTGTACACAGCGGAGGACATCGGCTTTTACAAGCCGAATCCGGCCAACTTCGACTATTTGCTCGATCACCTGGATACGGATCTCGGGATGCAGGGATCCGATGTGCTGCACACGGCCCAGAGCATGTACCACGACCACGTTCCCGCGGCAGCCATCGGTCTCTCGACAGCGTGGATCGACCGCCAGCGATTGTCGGAAGGTGGCGCGTGGGGCGCGACGGCCGAGGTGGGAGAGCGCCCGGCCACCGACTTCGTCTACTTCACGCTCGGTGAGATGGCTGATGCGGTTCGTGGAGGCCAAGAATGACCTTGAGGCGGCGCTTGGCGGCGCTCGGGTTCACATTGATGTCTCTGTTCGCCGCATGTGGTCCCGTGCAAGACAACGACATCGGCAACGACGTAGGCGATGTGTTCGAGGACGTCGGTGAGGGATTCGGCGAGGGTTTCACGGGCAGCTGAGATTCGTCAGTGGACCACTACGAGGG
>JAUVPA010000161.1 GCA_030598905.1 Acidimicrobiia bacterium | reverse complement strand
GAGCTTCGGCCCACTCGTGGTGTTCGGTCTCGGTGGTGTGTTCGTCGAGCTGATCGGAGACGTCGCGTTCCGGATACATCCGTTGACGGATCTCGATACCCGCGAGATGGTCGCCGAGGTCAAGTCGGCGCGTCTCATGGAGGGATACCGTGGGAGTGAACCCGGCGACGTCGAGGCCGTGTATGAGACGCTGCTTCGGGTCTCGGGGCTCATCGAGGACATCCCTGAGATCACGGAGATGGATCTCAACCCTGTCAAGGTTGGTCTTCCCGGCAAGGGAGTGACCATCGTCGACGCTCGAGTCAAGGTGCGCCGGGTGGATGCCAGCTGGTCGCCTTCGCGTGCCGACATGCCATCGGCAGTGTGATCACAGGCTCTGCCAGAATGGCAGCCGGATGGGAGGAGCAGCGTGCACGTCGTTGATTTGATGACGACCGATGTGATCGCGGTGTCGCCGGACACCGCGATCCGCGACGCGGCGCGCCTCATGTTCCGCAACCGGGTCTCCGGTCTTCCCGTCGTCGATCCGATGGATCGGCTCCAGGGCATAATCACGGAAGCTGACTTCCTGCGGCTCGAGGTGGCGAGAGAAGAAGCGAGCGGCCCCTCCTACGAAAAGGTCGGCCAAGTGATGACCGATGGAGTCGTCACGGTGAACCCGGAAACGACGGTCTACGAGGCCGCCAAGATCATGACGGTTCAAGACATCAAACGTCTCCCCGTCGTCGACGGTGAGGAGCGACTCGTCGGCATCATCTCTCGGGCAGACATCGTTGCACTGTTCACCCGTCCCGACGAGGTCATCGAGGACGAGATCCGCGAGGACCTCATCAGGAGAGTGCTCTTCGTGGATCCAGATGAACTCGATGTCGAGGTCAGCAACGGCGTGGTCACGTTTGTCGGTGAGATCGGCACCCGCACCGAGGCGAGGCTGCTCGAGGAACTGGCTCGTCGCCTCGATGGAGTGATCCGGATCGACAGCAAGCTCACCTGGCGTATCGACGACACGGCGTGATACGGCGGACTGCCGGGCGAATCTCGACGAGGGACGGCGCATCGCTTTCGCTGGAATCGTGGGGTTCCGGCACGCCGTCGGTGGTGTTCGTCCACGCCAACGGGTTCTGTAAGGAGATGTGGCGACCGGTTGCTGAGGATCTCGCCGGTTCCGCCTTTTCCTACTCGGGCCTCGCGATCGACCAGCGAGGGCACGGCGACTCGGATCTGGCGGAACCGCCGCTCGTGTGGTCGATGCTTGGTGCGGACGCGGCGGTGGCGGCCCATTCGATCGAGGGACCGAGGATCGGCGTCGGTCACTCGTCGGGAGGCGCTGCGCTCTGCATGGCCGAAGCATCCAATCCCGGCCTCTTTGATGGCCTCGTGCTGGTGGAGCCGATCATCGCTCCGCCTCCCTATCGGCGCGGCACGTTCTCGTCGCTCGTCGAGCTGACGCTGCGCCGCAAGGCTTCGTTCTCCTCCGTCGATCGTGCCAGAGAGAACTATTCAGGAAAACCACCGTTTCGCGATTGGGAGGCCTCGGCCCTCGACGAGTACGTCACCAACGCCTTTTCCCCCGCCGGCGGGCGGTGGACGCTCAAGTGCTCGCCAGAGACGGAGGCCGAGTTCTATCGCGAAGGATCGAACCACGACACGTGGGATCGCCTCGGAAGGGTGGAGTGTCCGGTTGTGGTTCTTGCGGGGTCCGAGTCCGATACTCATCAGCGTGATCATGTCGAGGAGATGGCAGCTCGTTTTCCCTACGGTCGAGCCCAGGTCATCCAGGGTGCAAGCCACTTCTTGCCCATGGAGAGGCCCGATGTCGTCGCTGCAGCTCTAATGACCCTTGCCGGTACTATCGCGACGTGACCTTGATTCCCGACTTGTTCTGCGAGCGCTTGGCCGCGACTACTCATGCTGGCAGCTTCCAGACAGTCGAAGCTGAGATCGACGCAGACCCCCTCTCCGTCGTGCGGGCGGGAGCGCATCTGTTCGGCAACGCCATGTTTCTGGCAACGCCGGCCGGAGAGCGGATTGGAGGCCTCGGTGCGGCTTGGCGCGCCAGTGCGGCAGGAGCCAATCGGTTCGGAGCCATCCGCGATGCGATCGACGACCTCGCCTTACCTGCGGGCCTCCGGGTGATGCTCGGCTACAGCTTCTCCGACGGCGGCCCGGTTGAGGATCATTGGTCGGGCTTCAATGCAGCCGACGCCGTTCTCCCGCTGATCTCCCTACATTCGGAAAGGGAGAGCCGGACGGTGATTCGAGCTTTGGTCGCGCCGGGTTCAGACACCTCGGCCCTTTCCAATGTTCTGCGGTCCCTGCGTGAATTGGACGAGCCGCAGGCTCCCGATCTCGGTGACCACGTCATCGAGTCACACCCACATGTGTCGGACTGGCGCGACGAGGTGAGCGAAGCCGTCGCCGCTATCCGTTCCGATCTGTTGGCGAAGGTCGTGCTTTCTCGATCGGTTGTGGTTCGCTCCACGATTCATGCCGACGGGTTCGACCTGGTGCACCACCTCGCTCGTGCATACCCAGGGTGCTACTCATTTGCGTGGGCAGCCGACGACGCGGTGTTCGTCGGTGCCAGCCCCGAACTGCTGCTGCGCGTCGAAGGCACCGATGTGTGGACCAACCCACTTGCCGGATCGGCCGCCCGGGGCGAAGGCGAGATCGAGGATCGTGCACTCGGCGAGTCGCTGATGGCGTCTGACAAGGACCGCTCTGAACATTTCCTCGTCGTGGACGATGTCATCGCCCGACTCGACGCCCATACAACCGACCTGACCGTCCCGTCCGCGCCCTCCCTGCGTCGTGTCGCCACGGTTCAACACCTGAGCACCGAGATCCGGGGAACTCTGCAGCCCAACGTGGACGTCTTGGATGTTGTCGCCGACCTTCATCCGACGCCTGCGGTCGGCGGGACGCCGCGACCCGCGGCGGCTGCTTTCATCGACAAGGTCGAACGGATCGACCGGGGTTGGTATACCGGTGGCATCGGGTGGGTGGAGCCCGGCGGCGACGGGATGGTGGCTCTGGCGCTTCGATGTGGGCTCGTTCGCGGCAATACGGCGCACCTCTATGCGGGTGCCGGAATCGTCGCCGACTCCGATCCCGATCAAGAGTTGGTGGAGACCCGGCTCAAGCTGCGCCCCCTCCTGGAGCTCCTCGCCGCGACCTGACTATGGATCAGGAGTTTTGGCATTCGAGTTCCTCCGGGCGTGCCAAGAGACCCCTTGCGCGACAAGGGGTCTCGACGCGTGGGTTTTGGACTGTTGCGGAGTTCGCTCCCGTGATCTTGGTCGAGCAACAGAGGAATCACCCTTGGCGTGTCACGAGGGCCGCCCTGCGATGCGTCGCGAACACGTAGAAGAGAAGACGTGAGCCGTCAGGGTGGGCCGCCCAGCAGGATATGCGCCATCTAGATAACGGTTGCTCGAGGGCGCCGAGTGGTCAGACTGCCCGGTTTGGGGAGCCACCATTGACAATAGGACGATATCTTCCTATTCTGAGCGTATGAGAAGAAGACCCGGCGCGATCCTCCCCATCGAGGAGTCCGTCCTGACACTGGCAGTAGATCTGAACGCTTCGGGTGACGGTGAGTTTCATGGCTTCGAGATGGCCAAGCGTCTCAGCGAAATCGACGACGCCAGAAGACTCACCGCTCACGGCACGCTGTACATGGCGTTGTCGCGCTTGGAGAAGGCAGGACTCCTCGAGTCGTGATGGGAAGACCCACAGCATGCCGCCGATGAGGGACGACCGCGACGCCGCTTGTACCACATCACCGGCGCCGGTGAAGTGGCACTGTCTCGCCTTGAAGCCACCCGCGTGGCGGGTCGCCACCGACCACACCCCGGTCTGGCCACTTCATGAGTACACAAACGAGCTTTGGTGAGCGCTTCTCCCGAAGGTGGACGGCGACCTATACCCGTGATCTGCCCAGTCCCGCCCGCGACCGGCGCCAAGCAGAGATCGAATCCGACATCTGGGAACACCTTCACGACCCTGAAACACCGTCCCGTGAGGTCATGGGGCGCTGCCTACGGGGCATCCCGGCCGACGTGTGGTGGCGATATCGCACGCTGCTTGAGAGCAGAGGAACCCGGGAAAGGAACCAAGGAATGTTCAGCAATCTCAAACGAAACTGGTGGCCGACGCTCGTGGTCGCCCAGGCCGTTCTCACAGCGGCAGCCGTTGTGCTGGTCGTGATTGTTGCCCCCGACCAGCAAGGATCAGAAGTCGCCCCCTTCAGGGTGGTCACCGGTGTGATCGGACTCGTCAGCACGGCACTCCTGATCGTGGGTCTCGCCATCCTCGAAAGGAACCGGCCCGCCGGGTCGTGGATGATCGTCATCGGCAGCGTGCCGACCCTTCTCACGCTGCTGGCGTTGAATCCCGT
>JAUVPA010000158.1 GCA_030598905.1 Acidimicrobiia bacterium | reverse complement strand
GCCATGAGGAGGACGTGGTCCTGTGACTCGAGGACTGTCGAGCCGCGAGCGATGAGCGTCTTGCCATGGCGGATGATCGCCACCACCAGCCAGTCCCATCCGGTGACCATCTCTCTCAGCTCGGCAAGTGTCGTGCCAACGATCGAGGCGTTGGGGTCGATGAACACCCCGACGAGCAGCAGCCGTCCCCCGGCGAACTCGGTGAGTTCGGTCACCCCGCTACGAGTGGTGACGAGCAGAAGCTCCCGCGCCGCGGCTTCTTCGGGATCGATGATGAAATCGACACCAAGCTCGGCGATCTCGTCGCGCAGACCCGGGTCCGTGACCCGCGCAACCTTCTTCTCGACACCAAAGCGCTCAGCGGCATGACAGGCAAGGATGTTCACTGCGTCGGACGTGGTCACCGCGATGATCAAGTCCGCTTCGCGCAACCCGGCCTGCTCCAGCGTCTTGGGGCTTGCGCCGTTGCCGGTGATGACGAGACAGTCGATGCTGCTCTGCAAACGCTGCGCGACGGCGGGATCAGCCTCCACCACCACAACGTCCTGGCCTTCGGCGGACAGCCTCTCGGCGAGGTAGGAGCCGACCGCCCCGGCACCGATGATCACGATGCGCATTGGGGGAAGAGTAAGAGGTACGAGGGAGAAGGCACAAGATCGGTAGTCGGTAGTCGAAGACCCTTCCCCTACTCTGCGCGTGTGCGTTGGGTCCTGCTGCTATTCACGTTGCTGGCGACCGCGTGTACGGGCGCAGCCACCGAAACGTCGACCACTGTCGAACCCTCGACGTCTGCCGCCACAACACTTGCTTCGACGACAACGGCGGAGGTGGCGACTACCTCATCCACCTCGACGACCACCACTCCTGTCGCCACCGTCGCCGTGGCGGCGGAGGACGGCATCCCGGCTGAGTTGGCATCGGCCGTAGGTGCGCTCCTCTCCTACGCAGCAGACGATCGCAACCCGGTGCCGGCTGCTCCGGCGAGTCTCATCGAACACCTCGCCCAAGGTGACATACCCAGCCGAATGGATCTCAACGAGATCAACAGCGCCACGATCGCCGACGGCTCCGTTGTTGCTGTTGCCACGACAGAAACAGATGACGTCATCCTCGCCGTGGATGTCGGCGCTGGATGGCAGGTCGTAGGCGCCCATCTCGCCGACGGCATTCCGTGGTATGGAGACGAGCCGCACATGGTGTTGATCCTGGGTTCGGACGCTCGCCCTGGTCAGGATCCGCTGCGCTTCCACTCCGACAGCATCCACGTTGTCACCGCTCTTCCCGCCCAAGAGGCCGGCTCGATTCTCGGCTGGCCACGAGACAGCTTCGTCCCAACACCGTACGGCGAAATGAAGATCACGGCACTGATGGTGGGACGCGGTCCGGAAGCGACCCGAGATCAGTTCCGCGACTACTGGGACCTACCGGTATCCGGATACATCGTCACTGGATTCCGCGGCTTCGAACGGCTCGTCGGCGAGCTCGGCAGCGTGCTCATCGACATTCCACGTGCCCTCCCGACTCAGAAGTGGTTCGCTGGATTCTCCTCAGGCGAGCAGCGCCTCAATCCCGTGCGAGCGCTCGACTATGTGCGTACCCGCAAGGGTGTCCCAGGCGGAGACCTCACCCGTTCCTCGAACCAAGGCGTGATGATGCTGGCCGTTCTGCGGATGCTTCAGCTCAATGGCATCGAAACTGTGCCCGATCTTCTCATCGCTTTGACGGAGCACACCTCGACCGATCTCACCGCAATCCAGCTGCTCCAGCTCGGTGCTTCCGCATTCATGCTCGATCCCGATTCGATCGAGAACCAGGTGCTCCCCGGATCCCTCGGTCGTGCCGCCAACAACGCGTCCGTGATCTTCCTCGACGCCGAGGCCGATGACACCGTCGCCGACCTGCGCGATGACGGACTCCTGACTCCCACAGTCCCTTGACGATCGACGGCGTCATCGCCGGCTGGGAGACACACCCCGACCGCGGTGAATCCATCGTGAACGTGCACCACGAGAACGGACGCGATGCCATCTGGGACGACCTCGATCCCCCACCACCACCCGCCGTCGTACAGAATCTGCTCGAGCTGGGAATCGAGCGCCTCTATCGACACCAGGCCGCTGCAATCCGATCGGCGAGGACGGGAGCCCACACCGTCGTTGCAGCGGGGACGGCATCGGGCAAATCGCTGTGTTATCAGCTACCCATCGCTGAATCCGTCGAAGAAGCCGACGCGACGGCGATCCTGATCTACCCCACCAAGGCCTTGTCGCGAGACCAACTCCGCGGGCTCGCCGGCATTGGGACGGAGCGAATGACGGCAGCCGCCTACGACGGGGACACGCCGGCGGACGAACGACGGTGGATACGCGACAACGCCAACGTGGTCTTGACCAACCCCGACATGCTCCACGTCGGAATGCTCCCCAACCATCCCGGTTGGTCGCCGCTGCTGCGGCGCCTCAGATACATCGTCATCGATGAGTTGCACAGCCTGCGCGGTTCCTTCGGTTCGCACGCTGCTCTCGTGCTACGCCGGCTCCGTCGTCTCGCCGCGGCAGCAGGATCGGACCCGACCTTTCTGTTCACTTCGGCGACCATTGGTAACCCGGGTGCTCTTGCCTCTGCACTCATCGGAGATCGAGTCGAGGTGATCGACCAGGACGCAGCACCCGCCGGTCCCCGAACGTTCGTGTTGTGGAATCCCGAGCTGGAGGATGTGGACACGGGCACACGCGCCCCGTCGTTGCCAGACTCTACGGCCGTATTCACCGACCTCGTGACCGCAGACATCCCGTCGATCCTGTTCGCGGGAAGTCGCAAGGCGACCGAGCTGAGCGCCATGCGCGCCCGAGAGCGAATCGATGATGATCACGCCGGGAGGATCGCGGCGTACCGCGCCGGCTACCTCCCCGAGGAACGGCGCCGAGTCGAGGACCAACTCGCAAGTGGCGACCTCCTCGGTGTGACGACGACCAACGCTCTCGAGCTTGGCATCGACATCGGGGGGCTCGAGGGAGTCGTGATGAACGGCTTTCCCGGAACCATTTCGTCGTTTCGCCAACAGAGCGGCCGCGCCGGCCGCAAGAGCGAACGAGCGATCGCCGTGCTCGTCGCAGGCCAGGATCAGCTCGATCAGTACTACATGCACCACCCCGAAGAGCTTTTCGGACGTGCCGCCGAGGCGGTTGTCATCAACCCACACAATCCGGCGATCAGCGCTCCCCACGTCGAGTGCGCCGCCCATGAAGCACCCCTGACACCCGAGGACCGCCGATGGTTCGGTGAGGGGTTCGAGGAACTCGTGACGCGGCTCGTCGCTGAGGACCGGCTTGGCATACGCGAGGGACGAATCTTCTGGAAGGGGGGCAGGTCGCCTGCTTCATCAATCGACCTTCGCGGCACGGGAGGGGGCATCTATTCGATCGTTGATCGTGACGAGGGTCTCATCGGTTCCGTCGACGAAAGCCGAGCCTTCTCCCAGACCCACGCCGGGGCGGTCTACCTGCACCAGGGCGATGCCTATCTCGTAGCCGGTCTGGACGTCGGGCGACGGGAGGTGAGTGTCCGCAGAGAGGATCCCGGGTACTACACCCAGACCAAGGTCGACAAGGATCTGATCGTGTCGGACGTCACCGACTCCTCGTCGATCGGCCCGATCGGCCGCTACCACGGTACCGTCGAGGTCGAGTCCCACGTCGTCGAGTACCGCAAGAAGGCGATCAGGACCGGAGCCATCCTCGACACTATTCCCCTGGATTTGCCCCCGCGGCGATTCCACACTGAGGCCGTTTGGTACACGTTCCCGCTGGCGATCTTCGACGAAGCAGGAGTCGATCAGCTCGACGTGCCGGGCACGCTCCACGCGATGGAGCATTGCGCCATCGGGATCCTGCCGGTGCTCGCGGTGTGCGATCGCTGGGACATCGGCGGCCTGTCGACGGTGCTGCATCCGGACACCGGAACACCCGTCTTCTTCGTCTACGACGGCTATCCGGGCGGGACCGGCATCGCCCCGCTCGCATACGACATGGCCGAGCGCCATCTCACGGCGACCCTTGAGGCGCTGAGGGATTGCCCCTGCGAGACCGGGTGCCCCTCTTGCGTGCAGTCCCCGAAGTGCGGGAACTTCAACGAGCCCCTCGCCACGGCGGGCGCCCGCCGAGTCCTCTCCCTCGTTCTTGCGTAAGAAACGGGTGCATAGCGCCCGTTTCTTACGCAAGAACGGTCAAGGGAGTAGTGCGGTGGGGGTGAACTCGGCACGACTTACAGCCTTCACTCCGATTGCGCCGAGGCCGGGGACCGCGACCATCTTCTCGACCACAACCTCAACGACTCTCGGATTCCATGAACGGTCAATTGGACAGCGGCATACGATCAGGCGCGAGCCGTTGGCCAAGGCAAAACGTATTGCCACGGCCGTCGGCGATCCGGTCGCACCGAACGGAGCGAAGGTGACCGGAGCCGCTGCCAG